>DXDK01000073.1 GCA_019115545.1 Candidatus Evtepia faecavium | reverse complement strand
TGGGGCTGCTGCTCATCGTCCTGGGGGGGCGGTGCCCCCACTGCGGGAAGATTTTGCTGCTGGTGCCCACCAACGCGGTGCAGTGCCCCCGGTGCCACGGCTCCCTTTTGTAAGAAAGCCAGGGGCTTTTTTCGCAACATTCTAGGACAGGAACGGAAGGTTTTATGGCAAGAAAGAAATCATCGGACCAGGGGAAAAAGCGCCCCACCCCGGAAGGGGTGATGGGCCTCCACGGAGAGGTGATGGAGCAGCCCATCACCGACACCCTGGAGCTCAACTACATGCCCTACGCCATGAGCGTCATCATCTCCCGGGCCATCCCGGAGATCGACGGGTTCAAGCCCTCCCACCGCAAGCTCCTGTACACCATGTACCAGATGAAGCTGCTCACCGGGGGGCGGACCAAGTCGGCCAACGTGGTGGGGGCCACCATGAAGTTAAACCCCCACGGGGACGCGGCCATCTATGAGACCATGGTCCGCCTCTCCCGGGGATACGGGGCCCTCCTCCACCCCCCAGTGGACTCCAAGGGCAACTTTGGCAAGGTCTATTCCCGGGACATGGCCTACGCCGCCTCCCGGTACACCGAGGTGAAGCTGGACCCCGTCTGCCAGGAGCTCTTCCGGGACATCGACAAGAACGTGGTGGACTTCGTCCCCAACTACGACGGCACCCTCACCGAGCCCCTGCTCCTGCCCACCTCCTTCCCCAACATCCTGGTGTCGGCCAACATGGGCATCGCCGTGGGCATGGCCTCCAACCTGTGCGGGTTCAACCTGGGGGAGGTGTGCGACGGGGCCATCGCCCGCATCCGCCACCCGGAGAGCGACCTGCTGGACACCATCCTGGCCCCGGACTTTCCCACCGGGGGCCAGCTCCTCTACGACCGGAAGGAGCTGGCCGCCATCTACGCCACCGGCCGGGGCTCCTTCAAGGTCCGGGCCAAGTGGCGGTATGTGAAGGCGGACAACCTCATCGAAGTCTACGAGATCCCCTACACCACCACCGTGGAGGCCATCCTGGACAAGGTGGCCGAGCTCATCAAGGCCGGCAAGCTCCGGGAAGTGGCCGACATGCGGGACGAGACCGACCTGTCCGGCCTGAAGCTGGCCATCGACCTGAAACGGGGCACCGACCCGGAGAAGCTCATGCAGAAGCTCTTCCGGGCCACCCCCCTCCAGGACTCCTTCTCCTGCAATTTCAACATCCTGGTGGACGGGATGCCCAAGGTCATGGGGGTGGGGGAGATCCTGGACCGGTGGACCGCCTGGCGGTCCGACTGCGTCCGCCGGGGGGCCCAGTTCACCCTCCAGCAGAAGCAGGAGAAGCTCCAC
Organism: Candidatus Evtepia faecavium; assembly: GCA_019115545.1. Classification (GTDB taxonomy): domain Bacteria; phylum Bacillota; class Clostridia; order Oscillospirales; family Oscillospiraceae; genus Evtepia; species Evtepia faecavium. Next base: position 1,598 of record DXDK01000073.1, on the reverse strand, counting down.
CTCCTCCAGGGCCTGGGGGTCATCCTCCTGGACATCGACAAGGCCATCGCCATCATCCGGGAGACCGAGCAGGACGCCATGGTGGTGCCCAACCTCATGGCGGGCTTTGGCCTGGACCGGGTCCAGGCCGAGTACGTGGCGGACATCCGCCTGCGGAACATCAACCAGGAGTACATCCTCAAACGCACCGCCGAGACCCAGCAGCTGGAGAAGGACATCGCCGACCTCACCGACCTCATCGCCAAACCCGCCCGGATCCGCAAGGAGATCATCCGCCAGCTGGAAGGGGTGAAGAAGAAGTACGGCACCCCCCGGCACACCGAGATCCTCCCCGTGGACCAACTGGAGGAGACCGCCCCGGCGGAGGACGACCTGCCGGTGGCGCCGGTCCACCTCTTCCTTTCCCGGGAGGGGTATTTTAAAAAGATCTCCCCCCAGTCCCTGCGGATGTCCGGGGAGCAGAAGTACAAGGAGGGGGACGGCCCCGCCTTCCACTGGGAGGCCGACACCGGGGCGGAGCTCCTCCTCTTCACCAACCGGCAGCAGTGCTACAAGACCTTCGTGCGGGACTTTGACGACACCAAGGCCAGCGCCCTGGGGGACTATCTCCCCGCCAAGCTGGAGATGGAGGAGGGGGAGAGCATCCTCTGGGCCTGCCTGGCGGGGGACTACACCGGCCACCTGCTCTTCTTCTTCGCCAACGGCAAGGCCGCCCGGGTCCCCCTGGCCAGCTACCAGACGGTGACCCGCCGGAAGAAACTCACCGGGGCCTATTCCGACAAGAGCCCCTTGAAGGACGTCCTCTTCCTGCCGGAAGGGCAGGAGGAAGAGGTGGTCCTCTACTCCACCGAGGGCCGGGCCCTGCTGCTGCAGACCGACGGCATCCCGGTAAAGACCACCCGCTCCACCCAGGGGGTCCAGGTGATGACCCTGAAGAAATCCTACACCGTGGACCACGCCGCCCCCCTGGCCGGGACGGCCATCGTCAACAAGACCCGCTACCGGGCCCGCAGCCTCCCCGCCGCCGGGGCCCTCCTCAAGGCAGAGGACCAGGGGGAGACCCAGGTGTCCCTCCTGTGAGGGAGCCGGCCCCTTTGGGGCCGACGCCTTTGTCGTGGCGCAGGCGCAAGCCTGCGAGGCGGGGCCGGGGGCCCATTGACGTAGTACGTACCCTACGGGCCCTACCCTTTGGACCGGCCTCGGGGCGCTGCGCCCCGGGGGGCCCGCCTGCCCGGCGGGGGCCCTGCTTTCTTTATAAGAAAGCAGGGGGAAAGAATCGCAGGGCTCCGCCCTGCACCCGGTCTTTAAGGCCGCTCGCTGGGGCTCGCTCCTTCTTTTGCGTTTGTGCCCTCTGCAACCCTCTCTTTCTGGCTCATGTTCACCAGACCAGATTTGGATACGCATATTCGGAGAATATGTTTTGGCTGGATTTTGCTCTGTGGAAAAATCCAGTCTGAAAAAATCTCAAAGGCTATGTCACAACAAACAGTTGATAAATAGCCATTTTTATAGGGGAGTATCAGAACTCCCCTACAAACTGTTATTTGCAGTTATCTATACTCATTTGGAATTTCGATATGAAGTGTCTCACACAATAA
>DXDK01000072.1 GCA_019115545.1 Candidatus Evtepia faecavium | reverse complement strand
GCAATGGTGTCCATGGTGCCCCGGTCCCTGGCAAAGTCCGGGAACAGCCGCCGCAGAACGGGGTGGAGGAGCCTTGCCAGCTTCTCCGCCAGCCCGGCCCGCTGCATCACCTCCATCACCCCCATCCACAGGCAGAGGACCCCCGCCATGGAGATCCCCAGCTGGATGGCCTCCCCTGCCCCCTCCAGGGCCGCCGCAGCCAGTTGGCCCTGGTTGCCCAGGGCCAGGGCACAAAACAGGGACAGGGCCGTCATCCCTGTCCAAATCACCGTCATCGCCATGGCAATGCCTCCCCCTGCGCCCCATGCCGGGGCGGTTCTCTCTCCAACCTATGTCCACCGGGCGGGAATCATGTCCCCCAGCCCTGCGCCCTTTTTCCCCGAAAACGACAACTTTCGATTGACTTCCCAGGTCAGTTTGTTATAATCGAGATAAATTGATGTGTTTTTCGTCGATTCTGGCTTTTTTTGCCAGATTTTCCGAACCCTTCCCCTTTCCCCGACAAGAACACAGAAACAGAGAGAGAAAATCGCCAACTGACGTTGAAAGGATGTGCTTGACCATGAAGTCAACAGGTATCGTGCGCCGGGTGGACGAGCTGGGCCGCATTGTGTTGCCCATTGAGCTGCGCCGCACCCTGAATATCGCGGAAAAAGATTCCCTGGAAATTTACGTGGATGGGTCCTCCATCATGCTGAAGAAGTATCAGCCCGCCTGTATTTTCTGCGACAGTGCAAAGGACATTACCGTCTTCAAAGGCAAAAATATCTGCGCCAGCTGCCTGCAGGAACTGCTGCGGAAGTGAGTGACCGCCCTTTCGTCTCCGCATAACTAGGAAGGCCGTACCTCAAGAGAGGTACGGCCTTCCTTTATGGTTCGAGTCGATCTTTTTATGGGGCAGGCTGGTTGGCCACCGCCAGGTCGTAGAGGGCTTTCCGGGGCAGGCCGCAGCGGCTGGCGGCCTCCTTCACCGCGTCCCGGGTGGACCACCCCTCCCCCCGGAGCCGGTTGACCAGGGCCAGGCCCTCCTCCAAGGTGGGGGCCGCCTCCTGCTGGGGGGCCGCCCCCTCCACCACCAGGACGAACTCCCCCTTGGGCGGGTTCTCCGTGTAGTGGGCCACCGCCTGGCCCAGGGTGGTCCGCAGCACCTCCTCGTGGAGCTTGGTGAGCTCCCGGCACAGGGCCACCCGCCGGTCCGGTCCGAAGGTCTCCGCCAGGTCTTTTAAGGTGGCCAAAAGCTTGTGGGGGGCCTCGTGAAAGAGCATGGTCCGCGCCTCCCCCTGGAGGCTCTCCAGGTGGGCCCGGCGGTTCTTCTTGTTCATGGGGAGAAAGCCCTCAAAGGTAAACCGCCCCGTGGGCAGGCCGGACACTGCCAGGGCATTGACGAAGGCGCAGGCCCCGGGAATGGCCACCACGGGGATTCCCTGCTGGGCGCACTGGGCCACCAGCTCCTCCCCCGGGTCGCTGATGGCGGGGGTGCCGGCGTCGGTGACCAGGGCGCAGTCCTCGCCCCCCAGCAGCCGGGCCACCAACTCGTCGCTCCGGCCCTGGCCGCTGTGGCGGTGGTAGCTCACCATGGGTTTCTTCAGCCCCAGGTGGTTCAGGAGCTTCACCGTCACCCGGGTGTCCTCGGCGGCGATGAAGTCCACCTGGGCCAGGGTGTCCGCCCCCCGGGGGGAGAGGTCCCCCAGGTTCCCAATGGGGGTGGCCACCAGATATAGGGTTCCTGCCATGGCAGTTTCCTCCTTTACGGTTCCATTTGATAGTGGACGGGCAGCACCTCCAGCCCCGGGCCCCCGTCCTTCACCGCCTCCACCAGGACGGCGTAGGGGGGCTTCCGGCGGTCGTAGGCCAGCAGCTGCATCCGCTTGGGCTCCAGCCGGGCCGCCGCCAGGGCGGCAAAGAGCTCCGCCAGCCGCTCGGGGCGGTAGACCAGGGCAAACCGCCCCCCGGTGCGGACCAGCCGCCCCGCCGCCTGGCAGAGGTCGGTGACCGAGCAGGTCTCGTCCATCCGGGCCTGGCCCCCGGACTTGCCCGACCCCGCCCGGAAGTAGGGCGGGTTGGACACCACCAGGTGGAACCGGTCCCCCGCCAGCAGGGTCCGGTCCCGCAGGTCCCCGGGGAGGATCGCCCCGGCCAGGCCGTTGTCCGCCAGGTTCTGCCGGGCCAGGGCGGCGGCGCCGGGGTTCAGCTCGATGCCCACCCGGTCCAGGTCCCCCTCCCGCTGGGAGAGGAGGAGCAGCAGGGAGCCCACCCCGCAGCCCAGGTCGCACACCGACCAGCCCTTCCGCAGGGTGGCAAACCGGGCCAGCAGCACGCTGTCCCGCCCCAGTTTGAAGTAGTCGTCGGATTGGGTGAGGCGGTAGGACCCCAGGTACTCCACCGAGGTCATGGCCGTTTCCGGGCCGGGGGCAGGCCCTCCATGGTCCGCAGCTGGTTCAGCAGCCACCGCACCGTCCGGGCGGTCATGCCCCAGATATAATGCCCCTGGTACTCGTAGATGGGCACGTCCATATACCCTTTCCGCCAGGGATAGGTCTTGGGAAAGCCGATGCGTTCATAGGGGAAGCTGTCGTCCACCTGGGCGGACACGGTGTACCGGTAAACCTCCTCCGGGTAGTCCAGCAGGTAGTCCAGGGGGACGAAGAACACGTTCTTCACCTCCGCCGCGCTGGCGGCCAGGTGGGCCACCCCCGCCGGGGAGACCAGCCCCAGGAAGGGGTAGATCACCCGGTCGCTGATGTCCTGGATCACATCCAGGGGGGCCAAGATCTCGATGGCCTCGGCGGGGATGCCAATCTCCTCCCAGGTCTCCCGGAGGGCGGTGTCCACGGGTTTCTCTCCGGCCTCCCGCCGGCCCCCGGGGAAGCACACCTCCCCGGGCTGGTGGCCCACCAAGGTCTCCGCCCGGGTCTCAAAGAGCAGGCAGAGCTTCCCCTCCCACTGGACCAGGGGGACCAGGATGGCATACTCCCCCACCGCCCCCTGGATCCCCAGTTCCCGGTGGGCGAAATAGTCTCTCATTTCCGCAATGGTCATGGCCGCTCCCTCCTCAGGACTCCGGGACGGTGAACTTGGCCAGCAGATCCTCCTCCTCCCAGAGGACCACCTTCCCCTGGGCCAGGCTGGCGGGCACGTCGATGAGCCGCTGGTTCCGGCTGCCCCGGAAGTGGAGCTCGTAGGACTTCTCCCCCTCCACGAAGGGGCCGTCCACCAGCACGTCGGTCTCCTGGAGCAGGGCGGTCCACGCCGGGTCCCCGGCGTCCCG
>DXDK01000013.1 GCA_019115545.1 Candidatus Evtepia faecavium | reverse complement strand
CCCCTTGTGGGCCACCACGTAGCAGGCCGCCTTGGCCTCCCGGAGCTTCACCATGGAGTCCAGGTAAACCTCCATGGACAGGGCGTAGGGGAACTTGGCGTAGTGGAGGGTGCGCCCGGTCATCATGGCGTCGGCCACGTAGAGGACGTCATCGGGGGTGCGCACGCAGATGTGGTCCACGGTGTGGCCCGGGGTGCGGAGGATGCCGAAGGTGGCCCCGAAGAGGGTGACGGCCTCCTCCCCCGGGAGGATCACCCGGTCGGGCACGCAGGGGGCGGTGCCCAGCTCGGGATAGTCCGGGAAGAGGGCCAGGGGGAAGTTGTTGTACTGCAGCTGCATCCCCAGGGGGGAGAAGATCTGCCCCGCCTCCCCCAGGCTCATCACCACCTGGGTGCCCCGGGTCTTTTGGAAGTAGGCGTGGGAGCCCATGTGGTCGATGTGGGTGTGGCTGCCCAGGATGGCCACCGGGGTGAGGCCAGCCTCGTCCAACGTGTCCTCCAGGTCTTCCCGCTGCTCCACGGTGCCGGTGTCCAGGAGGACGCACCGGTGGTCGTCCAGTTTGTAGAGGGGGATGAGCTCCCAGCTGTCCAGCACCCAGGTGTTCCCCCGTACTTGTGTGAGTTTCATGGCGTTCCCTCTCTCAAGCCGTCTCCAGCCGGGCCGCCCCGGTGATCCAGAAGCTGCCCAGCACCGTGTCCCCCCGGTAGAGCACCGCCAGCTGCCCCGGGGTGGGGGCCCGGGCGGGGGCGAGGAGCTCCGCCCGGGGGCCGTCTGGGGTGAGAAGGAACCGGGCAGGGGTCTCCGTCTTGGAGTGGCGCAGGCGGAGGGTGACCCCCTCCCCCCCCTCCAGGGGGGCCAGGGGGTTCCACCCCTCCCCCCACACGGCGCGGGCCATCAGGTCGGTGCCGTCGGAGAGGACCACGGTGTTCTCCCCCGGGCGGATCTCCGAGACGAACAGCCGATGCTCCGCCGGGATGCCCAGGCCCCGGCGCTGGCCGATGGTGTAGTGGTGGATGCCCTTGTGGGTGCCCAGGACCTTGCCCCCCCGGTCCACAAAGGGGCCGGGGGGCGGCACGGCGCCCCGGTCCTCCAGCCAGGCGGCGTAGTCCCCGTGGGGGATGAAGCAGATCTCCATGCTGTCCGGCTTTTCCGCCACGGGCAGGCCAAAGGCCCGGGCCAGCTGGCGGACCTGGGTCTTGGCATAGTCCCCCAGGGGGAAGACCAGCTGCCCCAGCCAGGCCTGGGGCAGCCGGGCCAGCAGGTAGACCTGGTCGTTGGCGTGCGCCCCCCGGCAGAGGGTGGGGGCTCCGTCGGCCCCTGGGCGGATGCGGGCATAGTGCCCTGTGGCCACGAAGGGCGCCCCCACCTCCTCCGCCCGGCGGAAGAGGGCGGGGAACTTCACCGTGGGGTTGCACCGGGCGCAGGGCAGGGGGGTGCGGCCGGCCAGGTAGTCGGCCCGGAAGGGGGCCATCACCTCCCGCTCCAATGCCCCGCGGATGTCCCCGGTGGAAAAGGGGATGCCCAGGGCCTCCGCCACGCTCTGGGCGTCCTCTCTCCCCCCCAGGCCGATGTCCAGCCAGTGGCCGTAGACGGTGTACCCCGCCTCCAGAAGGAGGCGGGCGGCCACGGCGGAGTCCACCCCGCCGGACAGGCCCAGGACCACGGCCTTAGTCCCCATGGCGCCACCCCTTGGGGGCCACGGCGGGGGCCCCGTCCAGGTCCATGAGGGTCACGTCCCCCCGGTCGATGAGGTACTCCAGATAGGGGCGGATGTACCGCTCCAGGTGGAGGGCCCGGATGGGGTGGCCCACCGGCAGGTCCATGGCGGTGACCACGGCGGCGTAGAACTGGCCGTAGACCATGGGCTCCGTCACCAGGGCGGCGCAGGCCGCCAGCTGGTTCTGGATATGGTCGATGTTCCGCTGGGCCAGGTCCCGGACGGCGCCGTACCGCACCCCGCTGTGGCAGAAGATCCAGGCGTCGTAGGGCTGGTCTTTCAACAGCTCCTTGGTGGCCAGGTCGTCGGCCATGTCAAAGACGAAGGGGACCATGGCCTCGGCCAGCACGTCCTCGGTCATCAGGGCGTCCCCGGCAAAGCAGACGTTGTCCGGGGTGATGACGCAGATGTGGTCCGGGGAGTGGCCCGGGGTGCGGAGAACCCCCAGCTTCACCCCGCAGAAGTCGATGGCCGTCTCCCCGAAGGCGATGACCCGGTCCACGGGGCAGATGAGGTTCTGCAGCCGGGGGATGGTGCGCACCATGCCCATGGTGAAGTTGAACAGGTGGTTTTTCAGGCTCTGCTCGCAGCGGACGATGTCCGCCTCCAGCTGGGGCAGGCAGACCCGGGCCCCGTAGGTCTCCCGGAAATACTTGCTGGTCTCGTGGTGGTCGTAGTGCATGTGGGTGCACACCACCCCCACCGGGGTGAGGCCGGCCTCCTGCAGGGCCCCCTCGATCCCCGGCCGCAGCTTGGTGGAGCCGGGGTCGAAGAGCAGGCAGGTCTTTTCGTCGATCTGGTACAGGCCCACCAGCTGGGGGCCTTCCAGGATCCAGGTGTTTCCCTTGACGTTGGTTCGTTTCATGGTTCCTCTCCTGTGGGGTCGTGGGTTTCCAGCCGCTCCAAGTGGATCATCAGGGCGGCCACGTCTGCCGGGGACACCCCGGAGATTCGGCTGGCCTGGCCCAGGCTCCGGGGCCGGAGGGCGGCCAGCTTCTGCCGGGCCTCCAGGCGCAGGCCGGTGAGGGCGGCGTAGTCCAGGTCCTCCGGCAGCAGGCGGCCCTCCAGGCGGCGCATCTCCTCCACCTGGCGCTGCTGCCGGGCGATGTAGCCGGCGTACTTTAGGGAGATCTCCACCTGCTCGGTGACCGCCCGGGGCAGGGCGGGCCGGTCGGGGTCCAGAGGGGCCAGGTCGTCGTAGGTGAGTTTGGGCCGGCGGACCAGGTCCGCCAGGCGCTGGCTGTTCTTGGCGGGTGGCTCCCCCTTGGCGGCCAGCAGGGCGTCCAGGGCCGGGCCGGGGGCCACGCCGGTGTGCTCCAGGCGGCTGACCTCCCGGTCCACCTGGCGGTACTTCTCCTGGACCGCCTCGTACCGTTCCCGGCTCACCAGGCCGATCTGGTAGCCGATGGGGCACAGCCGCTGGTCGGCGTTGTCCTGGCGGTGGAGGAGGCGGTACTCGGTGCGGGAGGTCATCATCCGGTAGGGCTCGTTGGTGCCCTTGGTGACCAGGTCGTCGATGAGCACCCCGATGTACCCCTGGCTCCGGTCCAGGATGAGGGGGGGGCGGCCCAAAATCTTCAGGGCGGCGTTCACCCCCGCCACGAAGCCCTGGACGGCGGCCTCCTCATACCCTGAGGAGCCGTTGAACTGGCCCGCCCCGTAGAGCCCCGCCACCTTCTTGTGCTCCAGGGTGGGGTGAAGCTCCGTGGGGTCCACGCAGTCGTACTCGATGGCGTAGGCCGGGCGGGTCATCTCCGCCCGCTCCAGCCCTGGGAGGGTGTGGAGCATCTGGAGCTGCACGTCCTCGGGGAGGGAGGAGGAGAAGCCCTGGATGTAGATCTCCTCGGTGTCCAGGCCCATGGGCTCTAAGAAGAGCTGGTGCCGGGGCTTGTCGGCGAAGCGGACCACCTTGTCCTCAATGGAGGGGCAGTATCTGGGCCCCACCCCCTGGATCACCCCGGAGAAGAGGGGGGAGCGGTCCAGGTTGGCCCGGATGATTTCGTGGGTTTTCTCGTTGGTATAGGTGATGTAGCAGCACACCCGGTTGGGGGCGATGGCCTGGGTCTCAAAGGAGAAGGGTTCCGCGTCCTCGTCCCCCACCTGCTTCTCCAACTGGGAGAAGTCGATGGACCGGGCGTTCACCCGGGGGGGCGTGCCCGTCTTGAACCGGCGGAGGGTGAGGCCCGCCTGGCGGAGGCTCTCGGTGAGGGCGTTGGCCCCGAACATCCCGTCGGGCCCGCTCCACTTGGCCACGGGGCCGAGGATGGTCTTGCCCCCCAAATAGGTGCCGGAGCAGATCACCACCGCCTGGGCCCGGTAGAGGGCCCCGGTGTCCGTCTGGACCCCGGTGACCTGGCCGTTCTCGGTGAGCAGGCGGGTGACCTCCCCCTGCTTCACCCAGAGGTTTTCCTGGGTCTCCAGGGTGTGCTTCATGATCTTCTGGTATTCCCGCCGGTCGGCCTGGGCCCGGAGGGAGTGGACCGCCGGCCCCTTGCCCCGGTTGAGCACCCGGTACTGGATGCAGGCCTGGTCGGCGGCCTTGGCCATCTCCCCGCCCAGGGCGTCCAGCTCCCGGACCAGGTGGCCCTTGCCGGTGCCCCCGATGGCGGGGTTGCAGGGCATGTTGCCCACCGCGTCCAGGTTGATGGTAAAGCACAGGGTGGCCAGCCCCAGCCGGGCGCAGGCCAGGGCGGCCTCAATTCCCGCGTGGCCGGCGCCCACCACGATCACCTGGTAGGTGCCGGCCTCGTAGGCCGGGATGTCGTGCAGGGTGTGTTCGTCCATGGGTCCTCCTTCTATCCGTTCCGGATGGGGTATGTGCGCACCCTTTGGGTGGGCCGGGCGCCCGGGGGCCGCCGGGGGTACGTACCCTACAGGCGGTCGGGGCTCTTACGGTGCCTCGGGGCGCAGCGCCCCGTTGCCCCGCCTGCCCGGCGGGGGTCCCCATTTCTCCCGAGAAATGGGGAGAAAGAGGGCCGGGGGCAAGCCCCCTGGACCCCCGGTTTTATGCCCCGCTCGCTCTCGCTCGCTCGTTTTGGGGATCGTTGTCTTTGGTACGATAGTGGGGTTGTTACTTCCGGTATGCTAAGACCGATTTGGGACGCATTTTCCGGAAAAACATGCTGAAAAAGCATTTTATGAAAGAAAGTCTCCAAATCAGGGCACGTACATGGGCCCCGTAATAGCCCCACCACCGCCCCGCTGCGCCCCACCACGCCAAAACGAGCGAGTGGGAACGAGCGGGCCATAAAAAAGGGGGGGCGGGGGGCATCCCCCCCGCGACTCTTTGCGTCCGGGCTTTCTCTAGAGAAAGCCTGGATCCCCGCCCGGGACCGGGCGGGAACCCACCTCGCAGGGGCTAACCTGCGACGGTCCCAGAAGGGACCACCTGCCGACGGCAGAGGCCCCCGGCCCCACCTGCGGGGCCCCTGGACGGCGGCACTTACAGGAGCAGTTCCACCAGGAATACAATCAGACACCCCGACGCCGCCACCAAAAACAGGTTCCCGCTGAACCAGGCCACAATCACCCCCACCACCAGGGCCGCCAGGCCGGACCAGATGCTGTCCGTGGCGTGGAGGATGGCGGGGAAGGTCATGGCCGCCAGGGTGACGTAGGGGACGTAGTAGAGGAAGGAGCGGAGAAAGGTGTTCTTGATCTCCCGGCGGATGAGGGTCAGGGGGAGGACCCGGATGAGATAGGTCACCCCCGCCACCACCAGGATGTAGAGATAGACGTTATGCTCCATGGCTGGCTTCCTCCTTTTCCTCCTTCACCGGGAACAGGGCGGCCGCCCCGGCGGAGATGACGATGGTGAGGATGATCAGGCGGGTGCCCTCCGCCATCTGGGCGAAGAGGGGGAGGACAGACAGCAGGAAGCTGGCCCCCATGGACACCGCCACCACCCCCAGGATGACCTTGCTCTTCCGGGAGGCGGGGATGACCACCGCCAGGAACATGCCGTACAGGCCCACGCTCAGGGCGCTCACCGCGCTGGCGGGGAGGATGTTCCCCACCGAGGTGCCCAGGAAGGTGCCCAGGGCCCAGCCGGGCATGGCCACGGTCATCATGCCGAAGTAGTAAAAGGGGCTCAGGTCCTGCCGCTCGGCGATGGCCATGCCGAACATCTCGTCGGTGACGGCAAAGCCCACAGTGCACCGCTGCCACAGCCGGGTCTGGGGGGAGAGCTTCTGGCTCAGGGAGCAGGACATGAGCAGGTAGCGGGCGTTGGTCACCAGGGTGAGCAGGGCCATCTCCAGATAGCCCCCCTGGGCGGCCATGAGGGTGAAGGCGGCATACTGCCCCGCCGAGGCGTTCACCAACAGGCTGGTGAGGGTGGCCTGAAAGGCGGACAGGCCGGCGTTCTTGGCGGTGATGCCCAGGGTGAAGGACACCGCCAAATACCCCAGGAAGATGGGCACCCCCACCCGCATCCCCCGGGTAAACTGTCTGGTGTTCATGGTTTCTCTCTCTTTCTCCCGGCGGGGCCGGGGGCCTGGCCGGTATCGGTACGCGGTACCGTTGGGACCGGCGCAGGGTATAACCTGCAACGTAGGGCCGGGGCCCAAGCCTCCGGTAGTGTGTACCCTACGGGCGGTCGGGGCTCTTACCCACCTCGTGGCGCAGCGCCCCGGGGGCCCGCCTGCCCGGCGGGGGCCCTGCTTTCTTTATAAGAAAGCAGGGGGAAAGAATCGCAGGGGGTTCCCCCCTGCACCCCAAAAATAAAACCGCTCGCTGCTCGCTCGCTCCCTCTTTTGGGTTGGGAGACGCAGCGAAGCGGAGGAGGGTTTTATCGCGGCCCAGGTACGGGCCCTGATTTGGAAACGCTCTTTTGGGAGAATCTTTTGGGGCTGGATTTTCCCAATGCGCAAAGCGTCGCAGACTTCCGGCCCTCGGAAGGGCCGGAACCAAGTTCCATCCGTTTTTTGCACGGACATGCGCCGGGCAAAAAACTCTTCTCAGCCCTCCAGTGTGCGGCCCCAAGGGGGCCGTGCATGCAGAGGGCTGCTATCCCCTAAATTTGGGATGGGCCACGGGCCAGGCAGGCAGCCCGACACCCCCGCGGCACCGGCTTTCCGCACGAAGCCCTAGCTTTCCAGTCCCATCCCAAATTTCTACTCCAGGATTATTAAAGGCACATCCGGCCGGTTGAACAATCGAAAACACGGGAACTGGTTCCCCAGGCCCCGGGAGACGGCCATCTGGCCGTGGTCCAGGTCGTACAGGCCGGCGGTGTAGTCCGGCAACAGCTCCCGCTTGGGGCCGATGAGCCCGTCGGTCCCCGGCAGGCGGATGAGGCCCCCGTGGGCGTGGCCGGCCAGGGTGAGGTCGATCCCCGCCGCGGCGTACTGCTCGTAGTGGTTGTTCCGGTGGCTGAGAAGGATGGTGTACACTGCCCCCTCCCGGGCCCGGACCTCCTGGGCCAGGTCGGCCACCGTGGGCTGGTCGGCGTAGCCGTTGGCGTCCTCCGCCCCCAGCAGGGCGATGCGATCTCCCCCCTGCTCCAGCATCACGTACTCGTTGGACAGGACATGGACCCCGTAGGTCTCCAGCAGCTCCTCCAGCTGGGGGGCCACCCCGGCGGCCCACTCGTGGTTGCCGGTGACGTAGTAGGTGGGGGCGACGGCCGCCAGCCCCCGGGCCACGGCGGGGACCATGGCCAGCTGGGCCTCCTCGTGGAGGAGGTCCCCCACCACGGCGATGCAGTCGGGCTCCAGGTCCCGGACGTAGTCCAGGAGCTTCTCGTTGCCCTCCCCGAATTCCTTTCCGTGGAGGTCGGAGATCACCGCGATGCGGTAGCCGGCAAAGCCGTCGGGGGCGGAGGGGACGGAGATGGTCTCGCTGGACAGGCCGTTCTGCTGCCACCAGAAGAAGCCCACCACCGCCGCCAGCACCACCACCGTGGCGAGAAAACGGGGGAAGCACCCCCGCCGGCGGCGGCGGGGCCGGCCGTAGCGGCGGTTCCAATCAGAGTCTCGGATCATGGCTTGGGCGCCCCGGGCCTCAGTCGTGCTCGATGTAGAAGGGCTTCATGAGGCTTTTCTGCTCGGTGGAGTCCTTCTGGTGGCTCTTGGGGGGCTCGACCCGCGGGGGGATGCGGCCCCGGCCCCGGCCGGGGCGGGGGGGCCGGTTCAGGGGGCCGCCGGTCTTTTGGGCCGGGGCGGGGGCCCCCTTCTTGGGGGCCTGGCGGCGCTGGGCGGCCTGGGCGGCCTTGGGGGCCTTGGCCGCCTTGGGGGCGGCCTGCTCTGGCTGGGCGGCCTTCTTCTCCTTCCCCCGCTTCCGGTGGGAGGCGGATTTGGAGGAGGGCTTATAGTAGTGGTACACCGGCTTGGCCGCCAGGAGGCGGGCGGTGGCGTCCATCACCACGTCCCCCTCCAGGGGGTCCCGGTGGTGGAGGGCCGGGGCCGGGGCCTCGGCGGCGGGCTGGGCGGCCAGGAAGTCCTCCAGGTTCCCCAGGTTCTGCTTGCCGTGGGGGAAGGTGCGCCGGGGCTTCTCCGCCGGGGCGGGCTGGGGGGCCGCCTCCCCCTTCCCCCGGCGGTGCTTGCCCTTGGGGGCCTCGGCCTGGACGGACTGGGCCGCCTGCACCGCCGCCGGGGAGGCCTGGGCGGCCTGCTGCTGCTTTTTCCGGGCGGCGTTCTTCTCCCGGGCGGCCTGGCGGGCCTCGGCGTCCTCGGGGTTCACCACCCGGCCCTTGGCGTCCTTCTTGGGGGCCTCAAAGACCTCCATGGGATAGTTATGGCTGCGCCGGGGGATGGGCTTTTTCAGCAGCTTCTCAATGTCCCGGAGCATGGGCATCTCCCCGTAGTCGCAGAAGGAGATGGCGGTGCCCCCCTTCCCCGCCCGGCCGGTGCGGCCGATGCGGTGGATGTAGGTCTCCGGGACCTCGGAGAGGTTGTAGTTGAACACGTAGGCCAGATCCTCGATGTCCAGCCCCCGGGCGGCGATGTCCGTGGCCACCAGGACCCGGACCTCCCCGGCCTTGAACTTCCGCAAACTCTCCTGCCGGGCGGTCTGGGATTTGTTGCCGTGGATTGCCGCGGCGGTGACCCCCCGGCGGTTGAGGTCCCGGGCCACTTTGTCCGCCCCGTGCTTGGTGCGGGTGAAGACCAGGGCGTTGGTCACGTTCTCCTCCTGGAGGATCTCCAGGAGCAGGTTGGTCTTGTTCCCCCGGTCCACCAGGCAGACCTCCTGGCGGATGATCTCCACCGGGGTGGACACCGGGGCCGCCGCCGCCCGCACCGGGTCGTGGAGGAGGGAGTCCACCAGGTCCATGATCTCCGGCGGGAGGGTGGCGGAGAAGAACATGGTCTGCTTCTTCTGGGGCAGGAGACGGATCACCCGGCGCACGTCGTGGATGAAGCCCATGTCCAGCATCCGGTCGGCCTCGTCCAGGACGAAGATCTCCACCCCGGACAGGTCCAGGTACCCCTGGCCGGCCAGGTCCAGCAGGCGGCCGGGGGTGGCGGTGAGGATGTCCACCCCCCGCTTCAGCTGCTCCACCTGGGGGGTCTGGCCCACGCCGCCGAAGATCACCGCCTCGGTGAGGGGGAGGTTCTTGCCATAGGCGTGGAGGTTGTCGTCGATCTGGATGGCCAGCTCCCGGGTGGGGGTGAGGATCAGGGCCCGGATGGCCTTTCCGGGCCCGGCCTGGGCCAGGCGCTGGAGGATGGGCACGCCGAAGGCGCAGGTCTTCCCCGTGCCGGTCTGGGCGCTGCCCAGCACATCCCGGCCGGCCAGGCCGGCGGGGATGGCCTTTTCCTGGATCACGGTGGGGATCTCATAGCCGTAGTCGGTGAGGGCTGAGAGAATGGGTTCCGCGATGCCAAGGGATGCAAAGCTTGTCATAGGTATGCTGCTTCCTTTCCTGCGCCCTCCCTCCGCCGGAGGGCGCCTGTGGTTTGTGAAAAAAGGCAGACTCTGCCTTGCGGAGCTCCGCCGGGGCGGCCGGCGGCAGAAATCAATCGTTTTCCAAGAAGTAGGTGGCCTCCATGTCCGCCACGGACAGGGCGAAGGCCAGGGGGTACTTGCCCAGAGCCTTGCCCACCAGGCGCTCGTCCTCCGGGCCGGAGAAGCCCATGTGCCAGCGGATGGCCATGGCCTCCTCCCGGGTGAGGCGGAGGTAGCCGTTGACCACGTACACCGACTTCTCCCCGTGGCCGTAGGGGAGGGGGTCCTCATAGGTGAAGGTGGGCACCTGGGTCCACTTGCCGTCCTCCCCCTTCACGTTGCGGGTGGAGGGCTTGTAGCAGCCGATCTTGCACACGTCGTGGAGGAGGGCCACCAGGGCGATGGACTCCTGGCTGTACTCCAGGCCGTACAGGTCGGTGACCCGCTCCCGGGCCAGGTAGTCCTTGAGGCAGTGGTAGACGTTCAGGCTGTGCTCGCACAGGCCCCCGGCATAGGACCCGTGGAACCGGGCCGAGGCCGGGGCGGTGAAAAAGTCGCTCTTGTTCTCCAGGTAGTCCAGCAGGGCCTGGGCCCCCTCCCGGTGGACGTTCTCCCGGAAAATCTCGATGAATTCCTCTTTGGCTGCCATCTCCGCCGCCTCCTCTTTCTGAATTGCGGCCAGGTGGCCGCACTGGAACAGTTTATTCTAGCACAAAAGGCCGCACTTTTCACGGGTTTTTCCACGATGGACAAAAAAAGGGCAGCTGGCACAAAACCAGCCGCCCTTTCCGGGGTGCTTTTGGTTTGGTTTTTGGGGGCAGAGGGGCTCACCCTTCGGCCGCCGGGGTGGTGCTCCAGGTGTTGAGCTCCAGGACCATCACCCCGTCGTAGGTGTGGGCGCCGGAGCCCTGGCTGGCGTAGTACTGGAAGGGGACGTTGGCCACCCAGCCGTCCTGGCTGAGGAAGATCTCGTCCTCCTGGATCTCCACCTTGGGGTCCACGTAGAACCAGCCCCCCAGGTTCTCGATGGTGGCCTCGC
This sequence comes from Candidatus Evtepia faecavium, assembly GCA_019115545.1. GTDB lineage: Bacteria > Bacillota > Clostridia > Oscillospirales > Oscillospiraceae > Evtepia > Evtepia faecavium. The sequence goes on along the minus strand of DXDK01000013.1, from coordinate 4,998 downwards.
CGATGCCGGCGATGCGCATCTCCCCGTTCTCCTGGGTGGTGTAGGTGAAGGGCAGGGTCACCCGGACGGCGCGGTCCCCCTCCGCCCAGCGGGTGGTCACCATGCCCTGGCCGTCCCCCTTCAAAAAGATCAGGGGTTCGCCGGGGCCGCCTTGCTGGGGGGCGGCGGTCTCTGTGACGGTGGGGGCGGGGGCGGCGGCCTCCTCCTGGTCCGTGGCCGGGGCCTGGGAGGCGCAGCCGGCCAGGAGCAGCAGCAGAGCCGCGCTCAGCAGGAAAAGACGTTTGGTTGGTCTCATAGGAGGGCCTCCTTTCTCAGGGTCCCATGGGTGCCGCCTTCTTCCACCGCTATCATGTACAATTTTTCCGCTTTTGTCAAGTGTTTTTTTGTTCGTTTTGCGAGGCTCACAACCCCTCCTCCACCAGGGTCAGGCCGGTGGGCCGGCCCTGGGGGTCGGTGGTGAGGGAGTAGCAGTCGGTGGTGGTGCCGTCGCTGCAGTACACCCAGGCCCCGTCGGTGACCACCTGGTCCCCGGGGACGTCCGGGGCCACCTGGACCTCCTCCCCGGTGTGCAGGTTCCGGGCCCAGAGGGGGTGGGTCATCCGGCGGCCGCCGGTGTCCCTGTCCTCCCAGGCCCGCTGGGTGAAGTACACCCACGCCCCTGCCGCGGCGTGGTAGGTCCGCAGGTCCTCCTCCGCCCCGGCGGGGAGGTCATAGGTCCCCCCCTCGGGGGTGAGGAGAAGGTACCCCGTGGCATAGCGCACGTAGTTGCCCTGGGCGTCCAAGGTCTCCCGGGGGCAGTAGCCGATGAGCAGCCCGCCCCGGAAGTCCTGGGCCCCCTCCGCCTGGCCCTCCATGGTCCCCGGGGGGAGGAGGGAGACGCCGTTCTCCCGGAGGTCGGTCCAGTGGTAGGCGTTGGTCTCCGCGTCCTCCTCCCAGCCGGGGTAGGTGAAGCCCTCGGTGTGGGGCATGACCACTTTCTCAATGACCCGGTCCCCCAGGTGGGTGGTCCAGCCCTCCCTAGGGTCGGGGTCCGGGGTGCGGGAGAGTTCCTCTCCCGTGCGGCTGTCCAGCACCAGGGTGTCGTTGCTGGCCCCGTCGGTGTGGCGGTAGGTGAGGACCACCTGGTCCTCGGTGACCTCCTGGAACCAGATGGCCGCCGGGGAGAGGACCTCCGGGGTCTCCCCGTGGACGTAGTAGTCCCACAGGTCCCCCTCGTCCAGCTGGTCCTCGGGGAGGTAGAAGTCCTCGTCGGGGATGGTGTAGAGGAGGGTCTCCGCCCCGCTCTCCAGGTCCTGGCGGAAGAGCTGGCCGGTCTCCCGGTCGATGTAGTACAGGCCGTGGCTGTTCACGTCCCAGCCGTAGTTGGCGCCGGTGACGATGGGGTGGTCGGCGCAGGAGACCAGCTCCTCCGCCCCCTGGCCGGGGGTGTAGCGGAAGAGGCCCACGGCCTCCCGCTCCTGCCCCGGCAGGCCGAAGCCGCTGCCGGCGTAGACGTAGTAGACCCCGTCCTGGATCACCCCGGGCTCCCCGGCCAGGCCCTGGGGGGTGGGCTCCGCCGGGGGATTGGCCACCACGATGGCCGCCACCAGGGCCACCCCGGCGGCGGCGCCCAGGACGGCGGGGAGGACCTTCCTCCCCCGGCGGGGGGCCAGGCCGGCGGTCTCGGCCACCCACCGGGCGGGGAGGTCGTCCAGGGCGGCGAAGAGGGCCGCCCCGTCAGGGGGCAGGGCACCGGCGGTCTGCAGCCGCCCCACCAGCTGCTGGCGGAGGTGGTCCAGCTGGTCGTGGATGCCCACCTCGTTCTGGCGGAAGGCCACCGCCAGGGGGCCGATCCCCTCCCCCCAGAAGTACCGGCGGAGGAAGAGCCGCCGGGACTCCGGCAGCAGGTTCTGGAGGAAGGCCTCCGCCGCCCCCGTCCACCCCTGGGCGGGGAGCGTATCCGGGGCAGTCAAGGGAAGGGCCCGGTCCAGCTCCTGGACCAGGGCGGCCATCCGCCCCCCCTCCGGGGCCCGGAGGCGGGCCAGGCGGCGGGTGGCCCGGGCCAGGGCGGGGAGGTCCCCCTCCCCTGCCTGGGCCAGGGCCTCCCGGAGGCAGGCCTGGGCCTGGGCGGGATCCTCCAAAAAGTTCCGGGCCAGGGCCAGGCAGCGGGTTTGGGCGGTTTCGCGGGGATGGGCTTTCATAGGGCACGCTCCTTTCCAGGCCGCCGGGGGCGGCGGGTCAGATGGTCTGCTCCACCAGGGTCAGGCCGCAGGGCCGGCCCTGGTCATCGGTGGTGAGGGAATAGCAGTCGGTGGTGGCGCCGTTGGTGAGGAAGCACCAGGCCCCGTCGGTGACCATGGCGGTGCAGAGCACCCCTTCGGCCACGGGGACCTCCTCCCCGGTATCCAGGTTCCGGGCCTGGAGGACCTGCAGGGGGAGGACCGCCCCGTGCTCCCGCTCCCGGGAGACGGTGGCCAGGTAGTACACCCACCCCCGGGCGGCGGCCAGGTAGGTCCTCCCCTCCTCCTCCGGCCCGGCGGGGAGGTCGTAGGTTCCCCCGTCGGGGGTGAGGAGGAGGCAGCCCTCCGTCCCCTGGCCGGTGTACCGGGCCAGCAGGCCCCCCCAGAAGGCCTGGGCGGGCTCCTCCGCCACGGCCCCGGGGGGCAGGAGGGAGGTCCCGTTCTCCTGGAGGTCCACGAGGCGGGGCACGGCCTCCGGGTCCTGGGTCCGGGGGATCACGTCGATGGCCCGGTCCCCTGCGTAGGCCCGCCACCAGTCCTCCGGGTCCCGGGTGCGGGAGAGCTCCTCCCCGGTGCGGCTGTCCAGCACCAGGGTGTCGCTGGTGGCGCCGTCGGGGTAGCGGTAGGTGAGGGTGAGGCTGTCCTCCCCCACCTGGTCCAGGAAGAGGGCGGGGTCATAGAGGTCCTCCAGCAGACCGCCCTCCAGGAAGAGCTCCCGAAAGCTCTGCTGGCGGTGGACGTCCCGCCGGTCCGTGGGGCGGGGGTGGGCGGTGAAGAGGAGGGTCTCCTCCCCGGTGGCCAGGTCCTTTCGGAAGAGCTTGGGGGCGGCGGGGTCGCCGGTGTCCACAAAGTACAGCCCGTGGCGGTTCACCCCCCAGGCGGGGAGGAGGGGGTCCATGGGGTGGTCGTCGTAAGCCACCAGCAGCTGCTTCCCCTGGCCGGGGGTGTAGCGGACGAGCCCCTGGGGGACCCGGCTCTCGGTGGGCAGGGGCATGCCGCTGCCGGCGTAGACGTAATAGACCCCGTCCTGGAGGGCGCCGGTCTGGCCCCCCACGTCCTGCCGGGGGTTGCGGACGGCGTCGGTGGTGACCAGCCACACCACAAAAATCACGGCGATGACCGAGAGGACCACCGCCAGGCGGCGGCGCCAGGTGGCCCGCTTGATCTCGGCCGACTCCAGCACCAGGTTGTCGTCCAGATGGTCCAGCAGTTCATAGAGTTTCTCGCCTTTCATCCCAGGAACCCCCTTTCTGTCAGGTAGTTCCGCAGCCGCTTCCGGACCCGGAAGAGGCGAGATTTCACCTTACTCTCGCTGTAGCGGAAGGTGACGGCCAGTTCCCCGATGGAGTCCCCCCAGAAGTACCGGCGGAGGAAGAGCTGCCGCTCGGCCCGGGTGGCCTTCTCCCGGAGGAAAGTCTGGATGGCCTCCAACAGCTCCCCCTGGGCGGCCGCGTCCTCCACGGACCCCTCGTCGGGGAGGACCTCCGCCAGCTCGTCCAGGAGCAGGTGGAAGCGGCCGTCCCGCTTCTGGGCCCGGTCGTGGGCTAGGCGGTTGAGGGCGATGTTCCGGGTGGCCTTGGCCAGGTAGGGCAGCAGGTGCTGGGGCTGGGCGGGGGGAATGGCGTTCCACACCGCCAGGTAGGCGTCGTTGACGCACTCCTCGGCGTCGTGGGGGTTGCCCAGGACGTTCTGGGCCACGGTGTGGCAATAGGGTCCGTACTGCTCCGCCATGGCGGCCAGGGCCCGCTGGTCCCGGGCCCAGCACAGGGCCAGGATCTCCTGGTCGGTGAGCGCCATGGGCCTTCCCCTCCTTTCCCTGCCCCTGGGGGGCGTTCTGCCAGTATAGACCGGAAACCCGGGGGCGGCGTTGCGGGGGTTGTGGAAAAAGTTTACCAAATCTGCCGGGGATTGGCAAGCAGGATGCACAAAAAACACCTGCCCGGGGGCAGGTGTTTTGTTCTTTCCAAGAAGGCTGCGCCTTCTTGGAACCAGGGGATTCCACTGCGCTGCGTGCCTCGGTTGCCCGCCTTCGGCGGTCCATTCGACACTTCGCTCCGTGAGAAGTCTGTTCCGCGACGTACACGCCGCCGCGGAACAGGGATTGTACTTTTTTCGCGGCTGCGGCCGCGAACTCTGCGAGGCTTTTGCTCACTCGTCCAGCTTGAGAACAGCCATGAAGGCCTCCGTGGGCAGCTGCACGGTGCCCAGGGTACGCATCTTCTTTTTGCCCGCCCCACAAAATCTTTGGATTTTGCGGGGAACCCCTCTTGGGATTTGACCTGCTCGGGCGGAGTGAATCCGCCCTGCGCCAAGGCTTTGCCTGCGGCAAACCCCTTGTACGGCGCTGCCGCGCCGCCCCGCTGTGCGGGGCCCCAGAGGGCAAAAACAAGATGCCCCGGGCCTCACTCATCCAGCTTCAGCACGGCCATGAAGGCCTCGGTGGGCAGCTGCACGGTACCAAGGGTACGCATCTTCTTTTTGCCCTCTTTCTGCTTTTCCAGCAGCTTCTTCTTTCGGCTGATGTCGCCGCCGTAGCACTTGGCCAGCACGTCTTTGCGCATGGCCTTGACGGTCTCCCGGGCGATGATCTTGCCGCCGATGGCCGCCTGGACGGGAACCTCGAAGAGCTGGCGGGGGATGTTCTCCTTGAGCTTTTCGCAGATCTTCCGGGCCCGGCCGTAGGCCTTTTCCCGGTGGACGATGAAGGACAGGGCGTCCACCTGCTCGCCGTTTAAGAGCATGTCCACCTTCACGAGCTCCGAGGGTCTGTAGTCGGCCA
>DXDK01000071.1 GCA_019115545.1 Candidatus Evtepia faecavium | reverse complement strand
GAGCCCCAGCGAGCGGTTTTATTCCAGGGGGTGCATGGGTCGAACAGTCCGGGGGACTGTTCGATTCAGTCCAGGCGAAGCCACCTTAGCTGTCAGAACCCCCTGCGACTCTTTGCGTCCGGGCTTTCTCTTAGAGAAAGCCTGGATCCCCGCCCCGGACAGGGGCGGGAAACCACGTCGCGGGTTTTAACCTGCGATGGTCCTGACAGAACCACCTGCCGACACCGGCCAGGCCACCTGGCCTAGCCCCCGAAAAGGTTGCAAACCGGGCCAAAATCTGATATAATAAGCTGATTTTTTATCGGGTTCTCCACAAAACCTTCCTTTTTTGTGGAAAGTCTGCCGCTTTCCGGCGGGGAGACCCCGTTTTCTACCCAAGAAGGAGGATGCACATGAACTCCGCCGCGGAAATTTGGGAGAGAGTGCTCTCCATTCTGAAACAAAACTTGACGGAGACCACCATCTCCACCTGGTTTTCCGACATTGAGGCAGTGTCTCTGGACGAAAACCAGTTCATCCTGTCGGTCCCCACGGAGTTTAAGCAGGGGATCCTCAACGACCGGTATCGGGAGGAGATCCAGAAAGCCCTCTTCGAGCTCTTCTCCGCCGAGATCGACGTGGTGATCCTGAAGGAGCAGGAGAAGGCCCAGTACCAGAATCCCCAGGAGGTCTCCCGGTTTCTGCCGGGGACGGAGGAATACACCTTCGAGCGCTTCGTGGTGGGCAACTCCAACAAGCTGGCCCACGCCGCCGCCCTGGCGGTGGCCGAGCACCCGGCGGAGAACTACAACCCTCTGTTCATCCACGGGGAGTCCGGCCTGGGCAAGACCCACCTGCTCTACGCCATCGCCCACACCATCCACAAAAACCATCCAGACTACAAGATCGTCTACATCCGGGGGGAGGACTTCACCAACGAGCTCATCCGGGACATCCGGGCGGGGAAGAACCAGGAGTTCCGGGACAAGTACCGCTCCGCCGACGTCTTCCTCATGGACGACGTGCAGTTCATCGCCGGGCGGGACTCCACCCAGGAGGAGATGTTCCACACCTTCAACACCCTCTACGAGGACAAGAAACAGATCGTCTTCACCGCCGACCGCCCCCCCAAGGAGATGCTCCGGCTGGAGGACCGTCTGAAAACCCGCTTCGAGTGGGGCCTGCTGGCGGACATCCAGCCCCCGGACTATGAGACCCGCATGGCCATCATCAAGAACAAGGCCATCCGCATGGGGGTGGAGCTGCCAGAGGAAGTCCTCTCCTACATCGCCGAGAACGTCACCGCCAACGTGCGGCAGATCGAGGGAACGGTGAAGAAGATCCTGGCCTTCCGGGACCTGCTGGGGAACAACGTAGACGCCAACTCCGTCACCCGGGCGGTGCGGGACATGTTCAAGGAGACCTCCGACATCCTCCCCACCGCCGAGGTCATCATCGAGGAAGTGGGCAAGTTCTACGACATCGACCCCGCCGCCATCCGGGGCCAGGGGCGGACCAAGGCCACCAGCTGGGCCCGGCACATCGCCATCTACCTCACCCGGCACATGACCAAGCTCTCCCTGAAGGACATCGGCAAGGAGTTTGACAACCGGGACCACACCACCATCCTCCATTCCATCGACCGGGTGGAGAAGCAATGCAAATCCGACCCGGAGACCAACGAGATCATCAAGGACATCCGCTCCAACATCAACGAGCGGTACAACTGACCCTTTCCACCGGTTTTTGGGGATAAGTGGAAAACCACGGCGCAGGTCTGCCAGGGCCAGGGGGTTGTCCCCATTTTGTCAAATTTCATCCCCAGGGGCCCTGTTGGTAAAAAATCCTTCCCGTTCCAGGGCTTGTCCCCCTTTTCCACAAAAAAATCCCCTACTACTACCACTACGACATCTTATTCCTGTTCTCCCTATCCTCCGGGCCTTCCCACCCCGGTTTTTGGGAAACAGACACCACTGGAGGTTTTTCTATGAAATTCAGCTGCGAAAAAGCGCTCCTGCAAAACGCCATCCTCACCGCTTCCCGGGCCGTCTCCCTGAAGAGCACCATCCCTGCCCTGGAGGGTCTCCTGCTGGAGGCCCAGGAAAACGGGGATGTCTACCTCACCGGGTACAACCAGGAGACGGGGATCCGCTCCTGCTTCCAGGCGGAGGTCACGGAGACCGGTTCCATGGTCCTCCCCGCCCGGCTGTTTGGAGAGATCGTGCGGAAAATGCCCGACGACGTCCTGCTGTTCCAGGAGGAGTCCCTGAAAGTCCACATCGCCTGTGGAATGAGTGAGTTCGACCTCATGGGCATCGACCCCGAGGACTTCCCGGAGCTGCCCACGGTGGAGTATCAGAACTCCCTCACCCTGCCCCAGCAGACCCTCCGGTCCATGATCAGCCAGACCCTCTTCGCCGTCAGCGACGACGAGAGCCGGCCCGTCCACACCGGCAGCCTGTTCGTGGTGGACGACGAGGGCCTCACCATAGTGGCGGTGGACGGCTTCCGCCTGGCCCTGCGCCGGGAACCGGTGACGGAGAAGAACGGCACCTTCGAGTTCGTGGTCCCTGGGGCCTCCCTGGGGGAGGTGGAAAAGATCTGCCAGGAGACCGACGCCCCCGTGGAGGTCCACCAGGGCAGCCGGCACATCCTGTTCAAGATGGAATCCACCATCCTCATCGCCCGGCGGCTGGAGGGGGAGTTCCTGGCCTGGCGCCAGGCTATCCCCCGGAACAACCCCATCAAGGTCACCGCGGACACCAAGCAGCTGCTCTCCTGCATGGAGCGGGTGTCCCTCATCGTCAGCGAGAAGCTGAAAAGCCCCCTGCGGTGCACCATCGGCGACGGGCAGATCGACATCACCACCCGCACCGCCATCGGCAACGCCCACGACTGCTGCCCGGTGGAGGGCAGCGGCAGCGGGCTGGAGATCGGCTTCAACAACCGGTACATGATGGACGCCCTGAAGGCGGCCTCCCGGGAGAAGGTCACCCTGGAGATGTCCAGCCCCATCACCCCCTGCATCATCGTCCCCGCCGAGGGGGAGGAGAACTTCCTCTTCATGGTGCTGCCGGTGCGGCTGAAGGCGGATATGTGAGATTTCTTCCACAACCTTTGTGGAAGGGGAGTTGGGGCGGCGCCGGGACGCCGTACCGCTTGGACCGGCGCAGGTTATAACCTGCACCGTGGGGCCGGGGGCCCGGCCCCCGTTATTACGGACCCTACGGGACCGTGCCTCTGAAGCGGCCTCGGGGCGCAGCGCCCCGGGGGGGTGCCTGCCGGCGGCCTCCATTTCTCCTGTGAGAAATGGAGGAAAGAACACCAGGGGCTGTGCCCCTGGACCCCGGTTTTCAAGGCCGCTCGCTGCTCGCTCGCTCCATCTTTTGGGATAGAAGCGCAGCAGGGCGGCAGTGGGTTTTGATGCTGCCCATGTACGTGCCCTGATTTGGGGACTTTCTTTATTGGGATT
>DXDK01000070.1 GCA_019115545.1 Candidatus Evtepia faecavium | reverse complement strand
CCCCAGCGAGCGGTTTTATTTCTAGGGGGTGCAGGGGGGAACCCCCTGCGATTCTTTCCCCCTGCTTTCTTATAAAGAAAGCAGGGCCCCCGCCGGGTAGGCGGGCAACGGGGCGCTGCGCCCCGAGGCCGGTCCAAGAGGCACGGCCTGTAGGGTCCGTACTACCGGGGCCGTCCCCCCCGGCCCCACGCAGCAACCCTTACCGCCCCTCCCCGGCCGGGGAGAACATCCCCCAGGGCTCCGCCTGAGGGGGCGGCAGGACAAACGCCATGGCCTCCCCGGTGGCCGGGTGGGCAAAGGCGATCCGGTGGGACCACAGGCCGATCTCCCATTCCGGGGGGTCGGGGTACTTGCTGTACTTCCGGTCCCCCGCCAGGGGGAGGCCCCGGTGGGCGAACTGCACCCGGATCTGGTGGGTCCGCCCGGTCTCCAGCTGGACGGACACCAGGGAGAAGCCCTCCCGGCTGTCCACCACCCGATAGTGGAGGACGGCCTGCTGGATGCCCTTCCCCGGCAGCCGGGCCACGAAGGTGCGCCGGGTCTTGGGGTTGCGGCCCAGCAGGTCCAGGAAGGTCCCGGCGTCCTCGTGGGGCCGCCAGTGGGTGACGGCCAGGTACTCCTTCTGGAAGCTCCCCTCCCGGATCTGCCGGGAGAGGGCGGAGGCCGCCTGGGCCGTGCGGGCGTAGACCATCACGCCCCCCACCACCTGGTCCAGCCGGTGGACGGAGCGGATGGCCTCGCCGGGGCTGCCCAGCGCCTCCCGGAGCAGGTCGGGCATCCCTCCGGGCTCGTCGGTGGAGAGGATGCGGAAGGGCTTTTCACAGACCACGATCTCCGGGTCCTGGTAGAGGATGTTCAGCATGGGCCGTCTCCTTTCTCCCGGCGGCTGCCGGGGCCTGCTCCCCCTGGACGGAGCGGAGGTTATACACCATCACGCTGACAAACACGATGGCGCCCCCCACCAGGGCCAGGGGGGTGAGCACTTCCCCCACCACCAGGGCCACCAGGATGGGGTTGAGCACCGGCTCGATCCCCGTGACCAGGGAGGCGGTCACCGGCTTCACATACCGGATCCCCGTGGTGAGGCAGGCGTAGGCCAGGCCCATCTGGACCACCCCCAGCAGCACCCCGCAGGTGAGGGCGGTGGGGGTGAACTGGCTCTCCTGCACCAGGGAGGGCAGGCCCACCAGGCCCCCCAGACCGTGGCCCAGGATGGCCGAGCACAGGGGGTCGGCCCCGGGGAGCTTGTTCATCATGAACACCCAGCAGTAGCTGACGCCGGCGATCACCGCCACCACGTCCCCCGCCAGGCGGCCGCTGCCCAGGCTGTCCAGGAAGAAGCAGCACACCCCGCCAAAGACGCACAGGCAGGCCACGATGTCCCGCCGGTGGGGTTTCTCCCGAAACACCAGCCAGGAGAAGAGGATCACGAAGATGGGGGCGGTGAACTGCAGCAGCACGGCGTTGCCGGCGGTGGTCATCTTGTTGGCCACGGTGTACAGGGTGGTGGCCCCGAACACCGCCAGCCCCCCCAGCAGCACCCCGGGGGAGAGGCGCAGCCGGTGGTGGCTGAGCCGGGCAAAGGCCAGCAGCACCACCACCGAGAGCAGGCTGCGGAAGGAATTGATGGACAGGGCCTGCCAGGGGATCATCTTCACGCACAGGCCCCCTATGCTCATGAAGAGGGCGGCGGCAAAGACCAGCAGGAGGCCTTTTTGGTTGGATTTCAGCGCGGCGGACATAGGGATCCCTCCTTCCAGGAATGACAGCGACGGGAACGGTGCGGGGGCGCGGCCTGGGAGGAGGGGCCCGTCTCTCCCCTCCTTACACCAGGGCCAGGGCCTGGTCCAGGTCGGCCAGGATGTCCTCCACGTCCTCGATGCCCACCGACAGGCGGATCAGGTCCGGGGACACCCCGGCGGCCTGGAGCTCGGCCTCGGTGAGCTGCCGGTGGGTGGAGGAGGCCGGGTGGAGGACGCAGGTCTTGGCGTCGGCCACATGGGTGGCGATGGAGGCCAGCTTCAGCCCGGCCATGAAGGTCTCGGCGGCTTTTCTGCCCCCCTTGACCCCGAAGGTCACCACCCCGCAGGTGCCGTGGGGCAGGTACTTCTGGGCCAGGGCGTGGTACTTGTCCCCCTCCAGGCCGGGGTAGTTCACCCAGGCGATCTTGGGGTGGTTCTGGACGTGCTTGGCCACGGCCAGGGCGTTTTCACAGTGCCGGGGCATGCGCAGGTGGAGGGTCTCCAGCCCCACGTTCAGCAGGTAGGCGTTCATGGGGGCGGGGATGGCCCCGAAGTCCCGCATCAGCTGGGCAGTGGCCTTGGTGATGAAGGCCCCAGCCAGGCCGAAGCGCTGGGTGTAGGTGATGCCGTGGTAGCTCTCGTCGGGGGTGCACAGGCCGGGGAACTTGTCAGGGTACTGGGTCCAGTCGAACTTCCCGCTGTCCACGATGGCCCCACCCACGCAGTTGGCGTGGCCGTCCATGTACTTGGTGGTGGAGTGGGTGACGATGTCCGCCCCGAATGCGAAAGGCCGGCAGTTGATGGGGGTGGCGAAGGTGTTGTCCACGATGAGGGGCACCCCGTGGGCGTGGGCGGC
>DXDK01000069.1 GCA_019115545.1 Candidatus Evtepia faecavium | reverse complement strand
TCTGTCTGTCTGTCTGTCTGTCTGTCTGTCTGTCGTTGAGTATATTGCGGCGACGCATGGCTGTCAAGCCCCCTTGTACAAAAAAACGGCCGCCCAGGGCCGGGGCGGGTTCCGGCCCTGGGCGGTGGGTCACCCCCATCCTATCGGAAGCGGGCGCAAATTGCAAGAGGGTTTCGGAAAATTCTGCCTCTTTTGGCTCAAAACAGGGGGGAAAACAGCCGGTAAATGCTCCGCAGCAGCCGCTGGAACAGGGGGAGGGTGCGGCCGTCGTCCAGGGTGATCTCCTGGCTGACCTCCAGGGTGAGGAGGAAATCGTCCCGGACGGCAAACACCGCCGGGTCCCCGCACAGCCACACGCCGTTTTCAAACTGGAGGTAGAAGCTGCGGTAGTCCAGGTTGCAGCTGCCCACGGAGGCGTACAGGTCGTCGGCCACCACCGTCTTGCTGTGGAGGAAGCCGGGGGTGAACTCATAGATCCGCACCCCCGCCTCCAGCAGCACGGGGTAGTTGGACTGGGTGACGGCAAAGACCACCTTCTTGTCCGGAATGTGGGGGGTGAGGATGCGCACATCCACCCCCGACCGGGCGGCGGTGCACAGGGCGGCGGTGATGGTCTCGTCGATGACCAGGTAGGGGGTGGTGAGGTAGAGGTACCGCTTGGCCTTGGTGATCATCTGCAAATGGAGGTCGGCCCCCACGGTGTCGGCGGGGTCGGGGGTGTCGGCGTAGGGCACCACGATGCCGCCGGTGGTGTTCACCGGGGGCAGGGCCTTGGGCCGGAAGGGGGAGAAGTCGGTGTGGGGGTTCTGGTGGTTCCACATGGTGAGGAAGAAGACCGCCAGGCTCCAAACGGCCTCCCCCCGGAGGCGGAGGGCATTGTCCTTCCAGTAGCCGAAGCGCTCCTTCCGGTCCACGTATTCGTCGGCCAGGTTCAGGCCGCTGACGAAGCCGGTGACCCCGTCGATGACGCAGATCTTCCGGTGGTCCCGGTTGTTCTGGTGGATGGACAGCAGGGGGCGGAAGGGCTGGAACTCCTGGCAGCGGATGCCCTTCTGGGCCAGCTGCTGGGGGTAGTCCGAAGGCAGGGTGGGGGCGGAGCCCACGCCGTCGTAGATCACCCGCACCTCCACCCCGGCGGCGGCCTTTTCCGTCAGAATGTCCAGCACGTCCGACCACATGGAGCCCTCGGCGATGATGAAGTACTCCAGGAAGATATATTCCTTGGCCTGGGCCAGTTCCCGGAGAAAGACGGGGAAAAAGTCCGCCCCGGTGGGGTAGTAGGTGGTCTCCGTGTTGCGGTAGGCGGGGCACAGGGCGGCGTGCTCCAGGTACCAGGCCTGCTGCATGGCGTCCGCCCCGTAGTGGAGGAAGTCGGTGGTGGACAGCTGGGGCACCAGGTAGTGCTTCATGGCCCGGCGGGTCTCTGCCCGGCGGTAGTGGGGCTTGCGGCTGCCCCCTAGGATGATGTACATCACCCCGCCGATGAGGGGCACCAGGAGGATGGGGATGATCCAGGCGATCTTATAGGCCATCTTAAAGGTACGGGTGGAGATGAACAGGCTCACCGCCAGGCTGACCCCCACGCAGATCCAGTAGAAGTAGACGAAGTACTGGGTGAACTGAACCAGCACCACCACATAGAGGGCAAACTGGGCCACAATGCTGGCGATGATCAGCGCCATCCGCTGGCGGTGGGGGGAGAGCACGCTGTGCACAGGTTGGGACATAGCAGGACTTCCTTTCGCGGGGGACGGGGCCGGTCAGGAGACCACCACCACGTTTTCCTCCCCAAGCAGCTCCTGGAGCTCCTGGAGCAGGGGGGGGAGAAGGAGGCACTTGGCCCCCAGGCGGCGGTCCTGGTCGGCCAGATAGAGGACCACGGTCTGCTCCCCGGGGAAGAGGACGAAGAGGTTCTTCACCCGCTGGATGCGGGGGTCGTCCCCCCGGGCAAAGCGGAGGTAGAGTTTGCCCAGGATGGCGGTCCTGGGGACGGAGGCGCTCTGGGGCACCTGGCTCAGGGGATAGACCCGGTCGCAGAGGATCTGGGGGGGCTTGTCGTCCCGGAGGGAGAGCTTTCCCTCCACCAGGATGGGCACGTTCACCTGGAGGTAGCTGCCGCTCTCCTCCAGGGTGCGGGAGAAGGCCATCAGCTCCAGGGAGCCGGAGTCGTCCTCCAGGACCACGTAGGCCATGAGGGAGTTGGTCCGGGTGGTCTTGGTCTTGACGGAGGCCACCACCCCCGCCAGGACCAGCTTCTGGTTGTCCTGGAACCGGGTGGGGCCGCCCTCCTGGGCGGTGTCCTCCACCACGGCGGCGATGGGCACCGCCCCGTGGGCCTGGATGGTCTCCCGGTAGGCGTCCATGGGGTGGCCGGAGAGGTAGAGGCCGGTGACCTCCTTCTCCATGGCCATGAGCTCCTGGGGGGGGAACTCCGGCAGGTCCCGGAGGACCAGCTCCACCGGCTCGGCCTGGTCCTGGCCCATGGAGAAGAGGTCGAACTGCCCTTCCAGATTCTTCCGCCGGTTCCGGGCCAGGCTGTCCAGGAAGGACTCGTAGGCGTCCAGCAGCTGGGAGCGGCGCAGGCCCATGGAATCAAAGGCCCCGGCGCGGATGAGGCTCTCCAGCACCCGCTTGTTCAGGTCCTCCCCCTGCAGGCGTTGGCAGAAATCGGGGAAGGAGCGGAAGGGCCCGTCGGCCTGGCGCTGGGCCAGCACGGCGTTGGTGAAGCCCCGGCCCACCCCCTTCAGGGCGGCCAGGCCGAAGCGGATGTCCTCCCCCGTCACGGTGAAGTCGGGGCCGGACTGGTTGATGTCCGGGGGAAGCAGGCGGATGCCCAGGGCGCGGCACTCGGTGATGTACTCGGCGATCTTCCCCTGGGAGTCCAGCACCGAGGTGAGCAGGGCGGCCATATACTCCCGGGGGTAGTGGCACTTGAACCAGGCGGTCTGGTAGGCCACGATGGCGTAGCAGACGGCGTGGGCCTTGTTGAAGGCGTAGTTGGCAAAGTCGGTGATCTCGTCGTAGATGCTCTCGGCCACCTCCTGGGGGATGCCGTTGGCGGCGCAGCCGGTGATATTGCGCTCCGGGTCCCCGTGGAGGAAGGCCGTCCGCTCCCGCTGGATGTCCCCCAGCTTCTTTTTGGACATGGCCCGGCGGACCATGTCGGCCTGGCCCAGGGAATAGCCGGCCAGGCGGCGGAAGATCTCGATGACCTGTTCCTGGTAGACGATGCAGCCGTAGGTGTTGGCCAGGATGGGCTCTAAGGAGGGGTGCTTGTAGGTGACCGACTCCGGGTTGTGCTTGGAGGTGATGAACCGGGGGATGGAGTCCATGGGCCCCGGCCGGTAGAGGGCGATGATGGCGGTGATGTCCTCAATGTCCTTGGGCTTGAGGCCCACGCACACCCCGGTCATCCCCGCCGATTCCATTTGGAACACCCCGCAGGTGCGGCCGTCAGAGAGCATCTGGAAGGTCTCCGGGTCGTCGTCGGGGATGTCTTTCAGGCGGAAGTCCGGGGTGTGGGCCCGGACCATCTGCTGGGCGTCGTCCAGCACCGTGAGGTTGCGCAGGGCCAGGAAGTCCATTTTCAGCAGGCCCAGCTCCTCCAGGGTGGTCATGGTGTACTGGGTGACCACGGCCTCGTCGTTCTTGGCCAGGGGGACGTAGGTGTCCACGGGGTTGCGGGTGATCACCACCCCGGCGGCGTGGGTGGAGGCGTGGCGGGGCATCCCCTCCAGCCCTTTGGCGGTGTCGATGATTTTCTGGACGGTGGGGTTGCTCTCGTACATCTCCCGCAGGGGCTTGGACAGGGCCAGGGCGGACTGGAGGGTGATGTGCAGGGAGTTGGGCACCTGCTTGGCGATGGCGTCCACCTCGGCGTAGGGGACGTTCAGGGCCCGGCCCACGTCCCGGATGGCCCCTTTGGCAGCCATGGTGCCGAAGGTGACGATCTGGGCCACATGGTCGGCGCCGTACTTGCGGTTGACGTAGTCGATGACCTCCCCCCGGCGGCGGTAGCAGAAGTCCACGTCGATGTCGGGCATGGACACCCGCTCGGGGTTCAGGAAGCGCTCGAAGTAGAGGGAGTACTTCATGGGGTCCACGTCGGTGATGTCCAGGCAATAGGCCACCATGGACCCGGCGGCGGAGCCCCGCCCCGGCCCCACGGGGATGCCGTGGGACTTGGCGTAGCCGATGAAGTCGGAGACGATGAGGAAGTACTCCACAAAGCCCATCCGGCGGATCATGGCCATCTCGTACTCCAGCTGCTGGAGGTACTCCTGGCTGCCCTGGGGGTAGCGCTTGGCAAAGCCCTGGCGGCAGAGGGTTTCAAAATAGGCGTCCCCGTCGGTGTAGCCCTCGGGGAGCTTGAACTCTGGCAGGTGGTAGACCCCAAACTGGAAGTCCACGCTGCAGGCTTCGGCGATCTTGACGGTGTTTTCCAAAGCCTCCGGCCAGTCGGGGAAGAGGGCGGCCATCTCCGCCTCCGATTTTAGGTAGAATTCCTGGGTTTCAAACCGCATCCGGTGGGGGTCCTCCACGGTTTTGCCCATCTGGATGCACATGAGCACGTCTTGGATGGAGGCGTCCTCCCGGGTGAGGTAGTGGGCATCGTTGGTGGCCACCAGGGGGATCCCCGTCTCCTGGTGGAGGCGGAGCAGGCCCTGGAGGACGGTCTTCTGCTGGGGGATGCTGTGGTCCTGGATCTCCAGGTAGTAGCTGTCCGCCCCGAAGAGGTCCCGCATCTGGAGGGCGTGGGCCTTGGCCCCCTCGTAGTTGCCCCCCAGCAGCAGCCGGGGCACCTGGCCGGCCAGGCAGGCCGACAGGGCGATGAGGCCTTCGTGGTGCTTCACCAGCAGGTCCCAGTCCACCCGGGGCTTGCCATAGAACCCCTCGGTGAAGCCCCGGCTGACCAGGGCGGAGAGGTTGCGGTAGCCCACCTCGTTCCGGCAGAGGAGGATGAGGTGGTAGGGGTGGTCGTCCAGCTCGTGGACCTTGTCCAGCCGGGTGCGGGGGGCCACGTAGACCTCGCAGCCGATGATGGGCTTGATGCCGGCGGCCTTGGCGGCCTTGTAGAAGTCCACCGCCCCATACATCACCCCGTGGTCGGTGACGGCCACGGCGGTCTGGCCCAGGTCCTTCACCCGGGCGATGAGGTCGGGGATCCGGCAGGCCCCGTCCAGGAGGCTGTATTCGGAGTGGACGTGCAGGTGGACGAACGCCATTGGCGGTCCCTCCCTTCTCTGGGATGCTTGGGGTGGGGGATCAGGCCTGCTGGGCCCGGATCTCCTCCACGATCTCCATGGCGGTGATGATCATCACATCACAGCGGTTGGTCAGGCCCATGTCCCGGGCCACGGGGGTGTTGTCGTCGGCGTGGATGTCCGCCTTCAGCAGGGGGCGGCAGCGGACCTCCCCGAACTTCTCCCGGAACCGGGCCTGGAACGCCTTGGCCAGGGCGCCGGTGCGGCGCTTGCTGCCCACGGGGTCCTCCGGGTTTACGGGGGTGATCATCCCCAGGGTCATGACGGCCCCGGTGATGGCCCCGCACAGCTCCCCGGTCTGGGCCCCGGCGCCGAAGCCGCCCCCCAGGTCGAAGCAGGCCTGCTCGCTGAGGCCGGTGAGGTCAGCATAGGCCGCCAGGACGGACTGGCAGCAGTTGAAGCCCTTGTGATGGTATTCCGCAGCTTTCTCGAAACGATTCATGGTATGGATTCTCCTTTTGTGTGTATGGATGTGCACACCCAGGGGGTGTGGCGTGGGGCCGGGGGCCCACCCCCGGTGGTAGGTACCCTACGGGTGGTCAAGGCTTTTACCAGCCTCGGGGCGCAGCGCCCCGGGGGGATGCCTGCCGGCGGCCTCCATTTCTCATGTGAGAAATGGAGGAAAGAACACCAGGGGCTGCGCCCCTGGACCCCGTTTTTCAAGGCCGCTCGCTGCTCGCTCGCTCCATCTTTTGGGATAGAAGCGCAGCAGAGCGGTCGTGGGTTTTGATGCTGCCCATGTACGTGCCCTGATTTGGGGACTTTCTTTTTTGAGATTTTTTCAGACTGGATTT
>DXDK01000068.1 GCA_019115545.1 Candidatus Evtepia faecavium | reverse complement strand
GGCCCTTCTCGAACTTGGCACTGGCCTCCGTCCGCATCCCCAGGGACAGGGCCCCCTTGCGGATGCAGGTGCCGTCGAAGCAGGCGGACTCGCAGACCACGTCGGCGGTGTCCGCCACGATCTCGGAGTTCAATCCGCCCATGATGCCGGCCAGGCCCACCGCCCGGTCCTCGTCGGCGATGACCAGCATGTTGGAATTGAGCTTCCGCACATTGCCGTCCAGAGTGGTGAGCTCCTCGCCGTCCTCGGCCCGGCGGACAATGATATGTCCGCCCTGCACATAGCGGTAGTCAAAGGCGTGCATGGGCTGGCCATACTCCAGCATGACGTAGTTGGTGATGTCCACGATGTTGTTGATGGGCCGCACCCCGGAGGCCCGCAGCCGGTCCCGCATCCACTTGGGGGAGGGGGCGATCTTCACGTTGCGCACCATCCGGGCGGTGTACCGGGGGCAGAGGTCGGGGTCGGGGGTCTCCACGTCCAGGAGCTCTGCCAGGCTGCCGGGGCCGCCGCCCTTCACCACGGGGTCGTGGAGGGTGAGGGGCTTGCCATAGGTCACCGCGGCCTCCCGGGCCAGGCCGATGACGGACAGACAGTCGGGCCGGTTGGGGGTGATCTCAAACTCCACCACGTGGTCGTCCAGGCCGATGGCGGTGCGGATGTCGTCCCCGGGCTGGAGGTTCTTGGCCTTCAGGTCGGGGTCGGACTCCAGCAGGAAGATGCCGTCCACGATGCTGTGGGGCCAGTCGTTGTCGGTCATCCCCAGCTCCTTGTAGGAGCAGAGCATTCCGTTGGACTCCTCCCCCCGGAGCTTGCCCTTGGTGATGTGCACGCCGCCGGGGAGGGTGCTGTTGTCCTTGGCCACGGGGACCAGGTCGCCCTGGGAGACGTTCTGGGCGCCGGTGACGATCTGGATGGGGGCGCCCTCGCCCACATCCACCTGGCAGATCCACATGTGGTCGGAGTTCTCGTGGCGGCGGATCTCCACCACCCGTCCCACGACGACATTGGAGATCTCCTTGCCCTCCACCTCGGTGACCTCCACTTTGGAGCCGGAGAGGGTCATATCCTCGGCAAAGGTGCGGTCGTCGGCCTCCACCGGGACGAATTCATTGAGCCATTTTCTCGACAGTAACATGGTTTCACTCTCTCCTTTCTCAGAACTGCTCCAGGAAGCGGACGTCGTTTTCGAAGATCAGCCGGAGATCGGAGATCTTGAAGCGCCGCATGGCGATCCGTTCCAGGCCCATGCCGAAGGCCCAGCCGGAGTAGACCTCTGGGTCGATGCCGGACATCTCCAGCACCTTGGGGTGGATCATACCGGCCCCCAGGACCTCGATCCAGCCCTCGCCCTTGCAGGTGGGGCAGCCCACGCCGCCGCACTTGTGGCACTGGACGTCCATCTCGCAGGAGGGCTCCGTAAAGGGGAAGTGGTGGGGGCGGAACCGGGTCTTGGTCCCCTTGCCGTACAGCTGCTCCATGACGGCGTTGAGGGTGCCCTTCAGGTCGGCCATGGTGATGTTCTTGTCGATGACCATCCCCTCCACCTGGTGGAACATGGGGGAGTGGGTGGCGTCCACCTCGTCCTTCCGGTACACCCGGCCGGGGGCCAGGATGCGGATGGGCAGCTCCATGGTCTCCATGGCGTGGACCTGCATGGGGGAGGTCTGGCTGCGGAGCATCACCCGGCTGTCCTTGTCGAAATAGAAGGTGTCCGACCAATCCCGGGAGGGGTGGCCCTCCTCGGCGTTGAGGCGGTCGAAGTTATAATAGGCCAGCTCCACCTCGGGCCCGTCCAGGATGGTGAAGCCCATGCCCACGAAGATGTCCTTGATCTCGTCCAGGGCGATGTACATGGGGTGCTGGTGGCCCAGCTTCTGCTTCCGGCCGGGGATGGTCACGTCCACGGCCTCGGCCTGCATCCGGGCCTCCAGCTTGATCTCCTCCAGCTTCTTCTTCTGGTCGTCGATCTCGTGGGTCAGCCGCTCCCGGATCTCGTTGGCCAGCTGGCCGATCACCGGGCGCTCCTCGGCGGAGAGCTTGCCCATCTGCTTGAGCAGGGCGGTGAGCTCCCCCTTCTTGCCCAGGTACTTCACCCGGATGTTCTCCAGGTCCACCGCCTCCTTGGCGGCGGACAGGGCGGCCAAGGCGTCCTGTTTGACTTTTTCCAGTTGTTCCTTCATACTGTCTCCTCCAAAATAAAAAAGCCTTTCCTCCCGAACAACGGGACGAAAGGCAACATACTTCCGCGGTACCACCCGAACCTTCGCACAGGGACCCTGCGCGCGCTTCATTGCCCGGTAACGGTGGACCAGCCGCCGGCGTATTTCCCCGCCGAAGCTCCGGGGCGAACCAAGCGGACCCTCTCTGGGATGGCTTGCAGCCTGTGGCCACCCCTCTCTGCTGGGAGGATTTCCCGCTATTTTCCCCTTCATTGCGTTTTCCAACGGTAGAAGTTTACCATAAAAGCGCTTGAAATGCAAGGTGGAAAATCCTATAATGAAAGGAGTGATCCAAAAGATTTTTCTGCGGAAAAGGGAGGCGTTTTCCCATGTTCAAGGTGACAAGACGATATGCCTGCGGCTGTCTTCCCCCCAGAGACCCGGAGGGGCACAAGGGGACCTTCGGCAAGGTCCACATCCTGGCGGGGAGCGTGGGGTTCACCGGGGCCCCGGCTCTGGCGTCGGCGGCGGCGGTGCGCACCGGGTCCGGGCTGGTGCACCTCTGGGTGCCCCGGGAGATCTGGCCGGTGCTGGCGGTGAAGTGCCAGGAGGCCATGCCCGCCCCCGTCCCCCCATACCCGGACCTGCTGAAGCAGCTCAACCAGAGCGACGGGGTCCTCATCGGCCCCGGCCTGGGGCGCAGCCGGGCCAGCGACGTGCGCACCCTCCACCTGGTGGAGCAGGTGACCGCCCCCCTGGTGCTGGATGCCGACGGCATAAACGCCGTGGCGGAGCATATAGATGTCCTGGACACCAGGCGCGGCCGGCTGACGGTGGTGACGCCTCACGACGGGGAATTTCTCCGGCTGACGCGGGGGAAGGCCATTGGCCCTGATCGGGGGGCGGCCGCGGCGGCATTTGCCCAGCGGCATGGCTGCGTGCTGGTGCTGAAAGGCCACCGGACCATCACGGCCTTCCCGGATGGGACCACCTTCGTGAACACCACCGGCAACCCCGGCATGGCCAAGGGGGGCAGCGGCGATGTGCTGGCAGGGATGATCCTCTCCCTGCTGGGGCAGGGGCTGCCTGCCAAGCGGGCGGTGCCCACGGCGGTGTGGCTCCATGGCGCGGCGGGGGATCTGGCCGCCGACGACTTTGGGGAGTATGGCATGACCCCCTCTGATCTGGTGCGGCGGATCCCTGCCGCCATCCGGCTGGCCACCATCCTCCCGTTGGAGGAGGCGATAAGGAGGCATGAATCTTGCGGAAAGGGACATTCTGGACGCCGGTGATCCCCCTGCTCCTCTCCCTGTGCCTGGCCGGGTGCACCGGGACGGCCCAGGAAAACCAGCTGGCCCTGGACCTGCGCACGGCCTTCCTCTCTATGGAGGGCTGCTCCGGCGCCATGGAGGTGGAGGCAGACTATGGCCAGCGGGTGTATCAGTACACCGTGGCGTTCTCCGGCACCCAGGCCGAGGGGCTGACCCTGGTGATCACCGCCCCCCAGGAGGTGGCCGGGATCACCGCCCACGTGGCGGAGGGCCAGACCTGGCTGACCTTTGACGGCGTCCGGCTGGAGACCGGCCCGCTGAACCAGGAAGGGCTCTCCCCCCTGGACGCCCTGCCGGCCTTTCTCACGGCAATGCAGTCCGGCTGCATTGCCGAGAGCGGCAGCGAATGGCTGGGGGAGCGGGAGGCGCTTCGCCTCTGCTGCCGGGACCCGGCGGAGGAACCCGGCCAGGGGCTGGAGACGGTACTATGGTTTGACAAGGAGGAAAAGACCCTGCTCCAGGGGGAGCTGCGCAGTGCAGGCAGCACCGTGGTGCGGTGCGTGTTTTCCTCATTTATCCTGACAGAAACTACAACAGAGAAAGGATAGTGCATCACACATGGATCCACAAATGACACGCACTTGGGCGGAGGTCTCTTTGGATCGCCTGGCCCAGAATTACCACGCTCTGCGGGGCCTCGCTCCCCAGGGCACCAAGTTCATGGGCCTGGTGAAGGCCGACGCCTACGGCCACGGGGCGGTCCCTGTGGCCAAGAAGCTGGAGGAACTGGGGGCGGACTATCTGGGGGTGGCCTGCCTGGCTGAGGCTGTGGAGCTGCGCCAGGCAGGGGTGACCCTTCCCATCCTCATCCTGGGGGGGACGCCGGTGGAGTGCGCCCAGGAGCTGGTGCGCCACCACATCACTCAGGCCTGCTATGATCTGGACTACGCCAAAGCCCTCTCGGCGGAGGCCCAGAAGGCGGGGGGGACCCTCACCGTCCACATTCAGTGCGACACCGGGATGACCCGCCTGGGCTTCCTCTGCCACGAGGACACCGTGGACCAGGCCGCCCGGGAGATCGCCCAGGCGGTGGAGCTGCCCGGCCTTTACGCGGAGGGGATTTTCACCCACTTCTCCGACGCCGACGGCAGCGAGGAATACACCATGCGCCAGTTCGACCGCTTCCTGGACGTCATCCAGAAGGTCCAGGACCTGGGGCACACCTTCGCCATCCGCCACTGCGCCAACAGTGCGGCCACCCTGCTCTATCCGTCCACCTACCTGGACATGATCCGCCCGGGGATCGCCCTCTACGGCCACTTCCCCGACGCGGCCATGGACCCGGCCCTGTGCCCCCTCACCCCAGTGCTGGAGCTGAAGACCCGGGTGGTCACCGTCCGCTCGGTCCCCGCCGACACGCCGGTGAGCTACGGCCGCACCAACACCCTCACCCGGGACTCCCGCCTGGCGGTGCTCCCGGTGGGGTATGGGGACGGCTATTGCCGGGGGTTCTCCAACCAGCTGACGGTCCGCTTCCCCGGGGGACAGGCTCCCGTGGTGGGCCGGGTGTGCATGGACATCTGCATGGTAGACGTCACCGACCTGCCTGAGGTCACCACCGGGAGTGTGGCTACCCTCTACGGGGAGGGGCAGCCGGTGGAGGCCGGGGCCGAGATCATGGGCACCATCTCCTATGAGCTGCTGTGCGTGCTCACCAAGCGGATTCCCCGGCTGTACCGCTGAGCGACAGGGTTCCCGAACATTCCCCCGGCGCATAGAATGGGCCGAGGGAGACAGCCGGCGGGCGCGGCCCGCCTGGCTCTGGCTGGGGCGGCCTGGCTTTTCCTGGGAAGGGTATAAAGGCCGCCTGTCCGTGGGAGAATGATAGAGACCGGCGTTTCCGGGCAGGCCCATGCCTCCGGCAGCGCGGGATCTCAACTTCCAGCGGAGTGTGAGCGTTTGTGGACAAGAGCGTAAAACGAGGAGATATCTTCTATGCGGACCTGAGCCCTGTGGTGGGCAGCGAGCAGGGGGGCGTGCGTCCGGTGCTCATCGTGCAGAACGACACCGGCAACCGCCACAGTCCCACCGTAATCGCGGCGGCCATCACCTCCCAGACCGGGAAGGCGAAGCTGCCCACCCACATCGCCCTGGCGGCGCGGCAGTTTGGCCTGCCGAAGGACTCGGTGGTCCTATTGGAACAGATCCGCACCTTGGACAAAAAGCGGCTCCGGGAGCACATGGGCCGGGTAGACGGCCCCATGATGCACCAGGTGGACGCCGCCATCGCCGTGAGCTTCGGCCTGCACCCGGAGACTCTCGTCTGATCCCCGGTGGCCCGGCAGGGGAGGGTTTGTCCCCCGCGCCGGAAGGGAGCTGCCGCGGCAAAGGAAGCACGGGCATCCCGGCACAGAACTGCCGGGAGAGCCCGCCCCGCGTCCCGGTGCCGGCCCCATTGCCGCAAACCGCTGCATACATCTTTTTCACAAAGGGAACAGAAATGGGAAACGAGGTCCAGCGCCTGGCGCTGGGCCTCGTTTCCTGCAGGAAACACGCTTTTCAGGGTTTATGTCTCCGCCTTCCTCTGGCGGTCTGCCTTGCGTACCGGCCGGAGCATCCGGGCCGGCACGCCCCCCACCACGGTGTCGGGAGGCACGTCCCGGGTCACCACGGCCCCGGCGGCCACGATGGCCCCGTCTCCGATGGTCACCCCGGGGGTGACGGTGGCGTTGGCGCCGATCCACACGTTTTTCCCGATGACGATGGGGGCAGGGATGGTCTCATTGCGCCGCTCCGGATCCTCGTTGTGGTTCAGGGTGGCCAGCACCACGTTGTGGCCGATGAGGGCCCCGTCCCCGATGGTGATGCCCCCCTGGTCCTGGAAGCGGCAGCCGCTGTTCAGAAAGACGTTCTTCCCGACGGTGATGTTCTGGCCGTAGTCGGTGTAGAAGGGTGGGAAGAGGCAGAACCCCTCGCCCACCGGCTTGCCGATGAGCTGGGAGAACAGCCGGACCACTTCTTCCGGCTCGTGGTAGGATGCGTTCAACTCCGCGGACAGCTTCATGGCCCGCTGGGCGGCCAGGCGCTGGTATTGGTACACCGGCAGGCCCATCTCCCGGGCCCGCCGCTCAAATTCTTCATATCCCATAGGGGTACCTCCGTGAGAAACCGTTACAGATACTGGCGGAAGAAGGCCGTGATCTTGTCGAAGGGAATCACGTCCATCCGGTCGTACAGATCCGTGTGCACCGCCCCGGGGATGATTATCAGCTCCTTGTTCTCCGGCACGGGGTTGCCCTCCATCATGTGGGCAAAGGCATCCCGGCCCATGTAGCAGGAGTGGGCCTTCTCCCCGTGTAGGATGAGCACGGCGGAGCGGATCTCGTTTACGTACTGGAGGATGGGCTGGTTCAGAAAGGACATGGTGCCGGTGACGTTCCAGCCCCCGTTGGAGTTCAGGGAACGGGGGTGATAGCCCCGCTTTGTCTTGTAGTAGTCGTAGTAATCCTTTACGAAGAAGGGGGCGTCCTCCGGCAGGGGATCCACCACCCCGCCCCCCAGGGCATAGGTCCCCGACCGATAGTCCTCCGTCCGCTGGGCGTTGAAGGCCTTCCGGGCCTCGAAGCGGGCGGCTTCGCTGTCCGCTTCATCGAAATAGCCCTTGGCGGCGATGCGGGACATGTCGTACATGGTGGAGACCACGGTGGCGCGGACCCGGGTGTCCAGGGCGGCGGCGTTCAGGGCCAGGCCGCCCCAGCCGCAGATGCCCAGGATGCCGATGCGCTCCGGGTCCACGTCCTCCCGGCAGGAGAGGTAGTCCACCGCCCCCTGGAAGTCCTCGGTGTTGATGTCTGGAGAGGCCATGTACCGGGGCTGGCCGCCGCTCTCCCCGGTGAAGGAGGGGTCGAAGGCCAGGGTGAGGAAGCCCCGCTCCGCCAGCGTCTGGGCGTACAGACCGGCGCACTGCTCCTTCACCGCCCCGAAGGGGCCGCACACGGCGATGGCCGGCAGTTTATCAGAGGCTTCCAGGGGTTTGTACAGGTCCGCCGCCAGGGGGATGCCGTAGCGGTTGTGAAAGGTCACCTTGCTGTGGCCGATTTTGTCGCTCTTGGGAAAGGTCTTGTCCCATTCCTGGGACAGCTTCAGGGTTTGCATGGGAATGTCCTCCTTTTTCACGGTGGATGCGCTTCCAGCGCCATGGGATCGTCCCGATGGTTTCATTATAGGAATCGGGAGATAAAATAGCAAATATATATCGAGAATGAAAAACCATATTTGAAAGATATGGATTTCTGTGGTATTCTGAAAGGGAAAGGGGGCGTGACCATGGACATCCGTGTTCTGCGCTACTTCCTGGCGGTGGCCAGGGAGGGGACCATCTCCGGGGCGGCGGAGGCTCTCCACATGACCCAGCCGCCCCTGTCCAAGCAGCTCAAGGAGCTGGAGGAGGAACTGGGCAAGCCGCTCTTCCTCCGGGGCAAGCGCCGCATCACCCTCACCCGGGAGGGGATGCTCCTGCGGAAGCGGGCGGAGGAGATCATCGGCCTGGTGGAGAAGACCAAGGCGGAGGTCACCGCCGGCGACGAGAGCATCACCGGGGAGATCACCATCGGCGGCGGGGAGACCGAGGGCATGCGCCCCATCGCCCAGGCGGTGCGCCAGGTCCAGGCACGCCATCCGGGGATCCGCGTCCACATGCTCAGCGGGGACGGCTATGACGTGGCAGAGCGGCTGGACCGGGGGCTCATCGACTTTGGCACCCTCATTGAGCCGGTGGATGTGAGCCGGTATGACTCTCTCCGCCTGCCCCGGCCGGATGTGTGGGGCCTCCTTCTCCGGCGGGACCACCCCCTGGCCCAGCAAACGGCCATTGGGCCTGGGGACCTGGCGGGGCTGCCTCTCCTGGCCTCCCGGCAGATGGTGGGGGAGAACGGCCTGTCCGGCTGGCTGGGGTACGACTATGAGAAGCTGAACATCGTGGCCACCGGCAACCTGGTCAACAACCTGGTCCTCCTTGTGGAGGAGGGGGTGGGGTGCGCCCTCACCCTGGACGGGGTGGAGCGGTTCGCGGGGGAGCGGCTGTGCTTCCGCCCCCTGGCCCCCCGGCTGGAGTCCTGGATGTACCTGGTGTGGAAGAAGTACCAGGTCTTTCCCCCGGCAGCGGAGGTGTTCCTCAACCAGGTCCGGGCCAATTTGGAGGCATAAGGGGAAGGGGCCCCGGGGAGTGCTGTTTCAAGCAGTCCCCGGGGCCCCTTCCAGGAAGACAGGAAAAGAGGTAGGATGTTGGCGTTATTTCTGGGAAGTTCCGCCCTTTAGCACTTCCGCCAGGACGGGGGCCAGGGCGCGCAGATCCACGAAGTCCACCTTTTTGCCATAGGTGGCCAGCAGGGCCCGGTCGTCCTCGGTAAGGGCCTCCGGGGCGGTCCGCTTCAGCTTCTGGTGGAGCATCCCCATCATGGCCCGGTGGGCCAGGGAGAGCTGGCTGTAGTCGATGCCGCCGCGCAGGTGAAAGATCTTGGCCTGGTCCAGCAGGTCCTGGGACAGCTGGCCCTTCAGCCCGGCCCGGATATGGGCCCGGGTTTCCCCGTGGGCGGGGTTGGCCAGGCCCACCGTCACCAGGATGAGCCGCTGCCCCGGCCGGAGGGAGACGCGCCGGAAGGTCTTGGCCAGCCCCAGCACTCCGCCGGCGTAGAGGCTCCCCAAGTAGACAATGGTGTCATAGGAGGACAGCGCCGGCGCCTGGGAAAAGGGGAGTGGGGTGACCGCCAGCTGCCGGCCCAGTTCTTCCGCGTACCGGCGGGCGCTCCCGTACCGGCTGCCGTAGAGAAGGATGGGGTTCATTTTCAAGACCTCCTGTGGTCAGCGTCAAATAGGGCGGCCTTGTCCTCCCCCAGCAGGAGGAAGAGGAGCCTGCCCTGGAACAGGGAGGAGAGGACCATGAACAGGTCCGCAATGGGGATAAACAGAAAGGAAGGGACCATCACCCGGGTGTAGCGGGTCTGGGCGGCCGTCCCCCGGCGGATGGCCCCGGCCAGCCGGCCCAGGCAGTACAGGGCACCGCTGAACAGGAAGAGGCCGATGAGGGCCTGCTCCGCCAAGGCCCGCCACAGGCCTGCGGGGACCTGGCCGCTTTCCAGCAGGCTCACCAGGATCCCCGCCAGGGTCACGGCCAGGAGAATGGGGAAGACGATGCGCAGGGCCAGGAGCATGGTGCCCCCGCCGATGCCCACACCCCCGCCCCAGGGAAGTCCCGCCCGCTGGCACCAGGCCTGGAGCTGGAGCAGGGCGGGCTCGTTCTGTCGCCCCTCCACAAAGCCGTTGTTGGCCAGGCCATACAGGGGGCAGCTCCAGCCCTCCTCCTGGCACCGGCCCTCTGCCAGGGTGAGAAACTCGATGACGTGGGAGGGGAGGCCGTCCACATAGAGGGGGAAGGAGAGGCACACCCCGTCGCTCTGGGCCATGCCCGCCAGGGCGGCCGCAAAGTCGGACCGGCCGGAGAGGGGGCAGACCGTCACCCGGTGCCCCCACAGCATCCCCCGGAGAAGCCGGGCGAACAGGCGGGAGGCACCCCCTTTTTTCTTCGGGCTGGCGGTGAGGAGGAGAAGGTTCAATGGACCCGCTCCCAGAATTGCTCCACCGCCGGGGCGAAAAAGACCTCCTCCTGGTCATAGCCCAGGTTCCAGCTGTTCTTCCGGACCATCTTCCGGGCGGCGGATTCCTCCAGAGGGGTGGTTTCCCCGTAGAGGTACACCTGCATCAGCTTCCGCCGGGGATAGCGGCAGAGGTGGTGGGTCTGGCCCCCGCGGTAGGTGAAAAAGGGGAGGGAGACCCCGATGGCCCGGTCCAGCACGGCCTTCACCGCGCTGCTGTAGCCGCCGAAGCAGTTGCGGCTGATGATCCACAGGGGATCCCCCCGGCCCAGGATCCCGCCGATGTGCTGCAGCTTGTCGGTGTAGACGCAGTATCCGTCCTGCTTCAGCCAGCATTTCAAGCACCCCCGGCAGGGGGCGTACCGGTTGTCCGCGGTGAGGACCATGGCCTCCTCCTCCAGGGGGACCAGCGCCCGGAACAGGGCCTCGTCCAGGTCGTGAATGACCACCTGCATGGCAGATTCCTTCCTTTCTGTTGGATGGTTTTCCAAACTAGCATCCGTTTCTTCTCACAGCTATTCTATCAGGGCGGGCGGCCGGCCAGCCACCAGGATTTGGTTAACCGGCCGTAAAAAGAAGGGTGGGAAAAACGGTGTCCCACCGGGCCAGAAGCCCGGATTTTTCAGGGATTGGAGGGACATCTGCGAAGGAGCTGGAAAGGGAAAAACCTTGTCAGCTGTTGGAATACAAGGGATTTCTGAGAGGCAAAACCGGCCTTCGGAGGGGAAAATCATCTTTTACCGAAGCTTTATCAAAAATTGGTGGTATTCATAACCTAACTCTGGTATCCTAAACATGAACGAAGGAAGCACCCCAAACGCAATGGCTCCCGGGCCCGGAAAACGGCGCAGGCCGTAGGGCAAATGCCCAGCAACTGGAGATCCAGATCCGGTCCGGTTTCCATATCAGGACGAGGTCCACGCTTTCCTGCCGGTGAAAACGCCCCCTGGCGCCGACAGCGGGAGGGAGGGGCTCGGGTCGCGTCCTCTTTTCTGACCTGCAAGCACGGCCAGGTGCCGCCGCTTCTTCCGATACATCCTCTTTTTGATTCCCCTGACAAGCGGCACGGCCGGAAACCTTATGGGTTTCCGGCCGTGCCGCTTCATGCTGCTGTGGGGTTCAGATGAGGATGCCATTGCAGTGGTCGATCTCGTGCTGGATGATCTGGGCGGGGAAGCCGCGGAAGGTTTTCCAGCGGGTCTGGAAGGCCTCGTTCTGGTACTCCACCTTGATGGACTGGTACCGCTTGGCCTCCCGCCGGCCGGGGAGGGAGAGGCAGCCCTCCTCCGCCCGGTAGGGGCCGGACTGCTTCACGATTTTGGGGTTGAACAGCAGGGTGGGGGTCCCCTCGTTGGAAAAGACGATGATCCGCTTGGCCACGCCGATCATGTTGGCGGCCATGCCCACGCAGGTGTCGGCGTGGGCGGCCAGGGTGTCCAGCAGGTCCTGGCCCACGGGGAGGTCCTCCGGGGTGGCGGGGGCCGAGGGCTGGGAGAGGAACGCGGGGTCCTGCACAATGGGTTTTACCATGGGGATCTGTCTCCTTCCATCACCCCGCCAGGCGGCGGAGCTTTTCCTTGTCCAGAATGGTGATCTTCCCCCGGCGGAGGGCGACGATGCCCTCCTGGGCGAAGTATTTCAGCACCTTGGTGACCACCTCCCGGGCGCTGCCGATGTACCGGGCCATCTCCTCGTGGGTGAGGGAGAGGACCGCCCCCTGGCGGGTGTACTCGTCCCAGAGAAAGATGGCCGCCCGCCGGTCCATGCCCATAAAGAGGATCTGCTGCATGGTCCACATGATGTCGGAGAAGCGCTCGCTGGCGGTCTTGTAGAGGAAGAGCTCCACCTCCTGGTGCCTCTGGGAGAGGGCAGAGAGGGCCGTGACGGGGAGGGTGACCACCTGGGTGTCCTCCATGGCCTGGATGAGCACGTCGAAGACGATGGCGTCCATGAGGCAGGAGGAGGACATGACGCAGGTGTCCCCGCCCTGGACCCGGTAGAGGGTGACCTCCCGCCCCTCCTCGGAGAGGATATAGGCCCGAAGCTGGCCGGAGAGGAGGAGCATAATCCCCTTGCAGTCCTGGTCCTCCCGGTGGGTGATGGTCCCCTTGGGGATGGTGGAGGGGACGGCGGTGTCCGCCAGAAGCTGCCGCTCCTGGGGATCCAGGTGGTCCCAGAAGGGGAGCGCCTGGGCAAACAGCGTGTCAAATGGGTTCATGGATGGGCCTCCTTTGGGGGTCAGTGTGCCCTCCCCTTGCCCTCGGCGAAGGCATAGGCCTCCTGGACCCAGGCCAGCATGGGGCCGTCCAGGTCCTCCGGGGCGGAGAGGAGAAAATGGTGGGTCCAGCGGCCGGGGTAGGGCTCCGTGGCCAGGTTCACCCGGGGGGACTCCAACCGCCGGGCCAGCCCCAGGGTGAGGGTGAGGCGGTGGGCCTTCCGGTCCCGGCTGCGCCGGGGGAGGGAGAGGGCGGCAAACACGTGCCGGCCTTTCAGGGTGATCTGGGTCTTCTGCACCACCGCCGCCGACCCCGGGCAGGCGGCGAGGATCCCCTCCAAAAGGGCGCAGGCCAGGGAGAATTCCTCCGGGGCGCTGTCAAAGAAGGCGAGCAGGGCAGGGGTGAGGGCGTCGTCCATGGAAGGGCTCCTTTCTGCCCTCAGCGGGGCCGCAGCTGCCAGAAGGCCACGGCGCTGGCCGCGGCCACGTTCAGGGAATCCACCCCGTGGGACATGGGGATGCAGGCGGTGTCGTCACAGCGGGCGATGGTGGCGGGGGCCAGGCCGTCCCCCTCGGTGCCCAGGACGATGGCCAGCTTCTCCCAGGCAAGCAGGGCGGGGTCGTCGATGGACCGGGCCTGGTCGCTGAGGGCCATGGCCACGGTGTGAAAGCCCAGGGCGTGGAGCCGGTCCAGCCCGGCCCGGGGCCAGTCTGCGGCGTCCCGGCCCAGATAGGTCCAGGGGATCTGGAAGACCGTTCCCATGCTCACCCGCACCGCCCGGCGGTTGAAGGGGTCGCAGCAGGTGGGGGAGAGGAGCACCCCGTCCACGTGGAGGGCGGCGGCGGAGCGGAAGATGGCCCCCACGTTGGTGGTGTCCACAATGCCCTCCAGCACGGCCAAGCGCCGGGCCCCGGCGCACACGGCCTCCACCGAGGGCAGAGGCGGGCGGCGCATGGCGCACAGCACCCCCCGGGTGAGGGCATAGCCGGTGAGGGCGGCCAGGGTCTCCCGGTCGGCGGTGTACACCGGCACCTGGGGGCACCGGGCCAGAAGGCCCCGGGCGGGGCCCTCCATCTGCTTTTCCTCCATGAGCAGGGAGAGAGGCTGGTACCCGGCGTCCAGGGCCAGGGAGATCACCTTGGGGCTCTCGGCAATGAAGACCCCCTTGGCCGGCTCCAGCCGGTTGCGCAGCTGGGCCTCGGTGAGCCGGGCGAACACGTCCAGCCGGGGGTCGCTGAGGTCGGTGATGGGGAGAATGGGGGCCATGGCAATCACGCCTTTCCAGGTATAGGGTTGTAACCATTATAGTATAGCACGCCCCGCCTGGTCAAGGCGGGGCGTGGATTTGCAGAGGCGGCCAGCTTGCCTTTGGACAAAAGGCCGCCTGCGGTTCCCCGCAGGCGGCCGAAAGAGAAAGAGAAAGAAAGGTTTCCTGCTATGAGGCGGCGGCCACGGCCGCCATGGCCTGGTCCTGCCGGGGTTTTGCCTCTTCCAGGTCGTCGAAGTCTCCCAAGGCATAGAGGTCCACGTGGGAGGCTGATACCCCCAGGCCGGGGGACTGCTCCTGCTGGGCCAGGGTGGCGGGGTAGCGTTCCTCCAGCTGGCCCCGGGCGCTCTCCCCCCGGAGCTGGCAGAGGGTGAGCAGGGTGTCCACGGCCTTCTGGTGGTCGGCATAGGAGCAGAAGGCGGTGGGGTCCTGCCGGACATAGGGGGCGATTAACTTTTGGGTGGTCCGGAGGAAGGCCTCGCATCGTCCGCTCTCGAGGTATTCCGCCAGGAACTGGGAGAAATCGGCCTGATACTGGGCGAAAATCTCCTCCTGGAGCATCAGCTGATGGTAGAGGGGCCGCTGCTCCATGATGTGCCCCGGGGCGGGGGTGTAGATCGGATAGTTGACCAGCACGTTGGGGTCTGTGATGGGTTCGGCCATCCCCAGGGCATAGGTGCCAAAGGCCAGGTTATAGTCCCAGGGGAGTATGGAGAGGCGGCCGTTCTTTTCATAGAGGAAATAGTTGTGGCCGGTGTGGCCGAGGTAGCTGTCCCAGTTCATGACGAACACCTGGACCACGAAGTACCGCAAGGCCTGGTCGATGTCCACGGCGCAGGCAAGGTTTTCCCCGGAGGCCAGAGTCTTCAGGGCCCCCACCAGCCGCTGCCGGTCCCCAGTGGTGAGATCGAACTTGGCGTTTCGGAAGATATTGTCGTAGTTTTCCAAGGCGTCCCCGGTGTACCGGAGGGCCACGTCGGCGTTCTCTTCCTGGAGGGACCGGTAGTCCGGCTGATATAGCTGGCCGTGGTTGGTGCCATAGACCCGCCGGGCAAAGGCCTCCTCCGGCTCCTCCACCGCCAGGAAGAGGCCCCAGGGGGTCCCGTTCACCGTCACCCAGGCGTAGGACCACAGAGGGGTGGGGACTGCCATGGCGGCCATCATGTCGTAGGCCAGGGCGGTTTTCAAGTAACTGTTGTCCTGAAAGGCGGCGTCCAGGGAGAACTTATCCAGGCCGTGGTAATTCCCTCCAGCCAGAAAGTGGTCAAACTCCAGTTTCAGGCTGTACCGGCTCAGGCCGTACTCCTCTGTGAGGGAGAGGGAGTTGTTCCCCTTGGCCCGCAGCCCCACCTGGAGGAATTCCTCCCCGTCGATGGACACGGCGCAGGGGAGGTACTCCTCTGCCGGGGCCTGGGCCACAAAGGCCGCCCAGTCTGTCACCTGGAGGTCGATGTGGTGGATCCGCCCGGCGTCAAACAGCCGGGAAACATACCCCGGCTGGGCATGGGCCGGCCGGATCCCCAGGGCCTCCCCCTGGGAAAACCCCAGGACCAGGGCCACCGCCAGGGCCAGGGCGCCCAGGCAGATGGCGTCAATATGCTTGTGCCCCATCATAGGCTCACCCCATGTAGTCGCCGTTGTAGGAGACCAGGACCACGTTGGTCACCCCTGCCATGCCGCCCAGGGTGTTCACAAAGTCCGCGTCCCCTTCCCGGAGCCGGACCTCATAGTTGAGTTCGATCTGCCCGGGGGTGACGCTCTTGCTCTTGAGGTTCCACTTTTTCACCGCCCCGTCCACCAGGGCCTTGGCGGCGTCCTCTGCCTGGGCGTCGGCGCAGTGGAGGACCAGGATGTAGGGGTTCTCCCTGCTCTTGTGCCGGGAGAACCACCACAGCACCAGCCCTACAAAGGCGCTGCCCAGCACGGCCAGGGGGAGAAGCCCCGCCGCCAGCACGATGCCCACGGCGATAGACCAGAAGAGAAAGGCGATGTCCATGGGTTCCTTGATGGCGGTGCGGAAGCGGACGATGGACAGGGCGCCCACCATACCCAGGGAGAGGACCACGTTGCTGGACACCGCCAGGATGAGCAGGGTGGTGATGAGGGCCAGGGCGATGAGGGTCACACCAAAGCTGGGGGAATACATCACGCCGCTGTAGCTCTTTTTGTAAACAAAGAAGATGAACAGCCCCAGCAGGAAGGCCAGCACCAGGGCCAGGCCCATGTCCAGGGGAGAGACGCTCCCCATCCGGGACAGAAAGCTGGATTGGAAGATATCCTGAAAGGTCATAGCAGGCACTCCTTTTCTCTCGATTTGCAGGGGGAAAGGGGTCAGTCGTACCGCCGGCAGATGGCGTACTTGGAACAGGCTGCCGCCCGGCGGTTGGGGATCTGCACCGCCATGGCGATGAGCTCCGGCAGGAAGGCGTCGTACTTCACCTCCAGCACGGTGAGGCCCTCCAGGGTGGGGACATAGCGGGCCTTGGGATTCAGAAAGTCCAGGCTTCCCAACCCCGAGCGGACGTTTCGGTCCAGGGTGACGCGCACGTTCCCCGGGGGATAGAGGAAGGCCTCCCGGTCATAGCACACTACGGTTTTGGGCCGCAGGCACTGGCCCTGGAGCTTGCTGTACAGTTCCCGCAGCAGGGGGTGTTCCGAGCCGAGCAGAAAGGCATAATCCCCGGCCAGCAGCGCGCGGACCTGGTCCGGCGTCACCCGGGCGCTGCGTTTGGCGCACAGGCCGTGGACCTTGCTCTTCTTCTCCAGGCGGAGAAAGCTGGTGTCCGTGCCGTAGTACCGCAGGCGGAACTTCTCCCGCCGGTCCACCCCGTCCCGCTTCTCCCGCAGGGCCTTGTCATAGGGGGTGTCAAAATAGAGGCTGGTCACCCGGTAGGAGCCCTCGGGTCCGGCGTAGGGGTCGTGGGGGAGCAGGAGACGGAGCCGTTTGGCAAGCACCAGATCCTCCCGGGGGTGGATCTGGTGCTTGTCCTCGTGGCGAAAGGTGACGGTGGGGTTGTTGTCCCGGTCAGTCATCATAGCCGGAGTCCCCGTAGCCGGAACTGCCATAGCCGGAGTTCCCGCCGCCGTAGCCGGAATTGCCGCTGTCATATCCCGAGTTGCCATAGCCGGAATTTCCGTAGCTGGAGCTGCCATACCCGGAATTGCCGCCGCTGTAGCTGGGGGTGGTGGGAGTAGTGGGGGCGGCAGGTGTGGTGGTGGCAGTGGTACCGGGGTTCCACGTGCTGCCGCTGCTGGTGCTGTAGTTGGAGTTGCCATAGTCGGTGACGCCGTCGGAGCCTGCGCCGTAATCGGTGTTGCCGTAGTCAGTGACGCCGTCGGAGCCTGCGCCGTAATCGGTGTTGCCATAGTCAGTGACGCCGTCGGAGCCTGCGCCGTAGTCGGTGTTGCCATAATCGGTGACGCCGTCGGAACCTGCGCCGTAATCGGTGCTGCTATCCTGTCTGTTCACTTCCACCTCGGTGACCTTGCCGGTGACGGCGTTCACTTCGTACTCATACTCCACGCCGTCCAGGACGAATTCCACTTCATAGTCCCCGTCGTCCAGGTCGTACTCCTTTTCCACGAACTGCAGGTCATCCCGCTCCAGCTGGGCGGCCAGGAGGTTCTGGGCGGCCTCGGCGCTGATGTATCCCTTGTCGCCGTAGACGTCGTCATAGTCGTCCTCGTCCAGGAGCACCGTGCGGGAGCCGATTTTGTCGGCCTCTACCAGGGCCTGGATGGCGGCGGTAAGCTCGGTCAGGAAGTCATCGCTGGGATACCGGGAGCCCCGCTCCACCTTCAGCACGATGTTCTTCTCGTGGCCGTCGATGGTGATGTCGAAGTAGCCGGCCTGGTTGATGGCGGCCACCAGCTCGCTTACCACAACCTTACAGGACTTGCCCTCAAAGTCGGTGTAGCTTGCC
Source organism: Candidatus Evtepia faecavium (assembly GCA_019115545.1). Classification (GTDB taxonomy): domain Bacteria; phylum Bacillota; class Clostridia; order Oscillospirales; family Oscillospiraceae; genus Evtepia; species Evtepia faecavium. The sequence goes on along the minus strand of DXDK01000068.1, from coordinate 12,158 downwards.
AGGATGGCCTCGCCCTCCTGGTTCATGGCGGTGAGGGCGGTGACGTTGCCCTGGTCGTCATAGGTGACTTCGATCTCCGGGTTCACGCTCAGCAGCAGGGTGCCGGCAGTCTGGCTCTCGCCGGAGAAGCCGGCGGCTGCGGTCTCTTCGGTGTCGGTGGTCCCGCACCCGGTGAGCAGGGCGAGGGAGAGGGCGGCCATGCAGGCCAGGGAGAACACCTTCGCGTTGAACTTCTTTTTCATACCATTCATCTCCTCTGATTTTTTTGTGGGGGGCCTTGGCCCCTGTGGTTGGGTTCTGTGGGTAGAATACGGAAGGGGTAGGGGAAAACCGGGGTCAGGGAGAAAGTTTTTTCTTCCGTGATTCCGGCCCTGGGATCTGGGTCCCTGTCCCGGTTTGAGTTACGCCAGAAGAATACGGGCCGCAGGGGGCAAAACCGGGGGCGTGGGAGAAAAAAGGGGAAATGTTTTTTACTCCTCAGTCCTCCTCCCTCTCGTAGCTGGAATTGCCGCCGGCCTGGGAGGAATCTCCGCCGCTGTCGTATCCGCTGTTCTGAGAATCCCCGGCATAGCTGGAGGCGCCGTTGCTGTCATAGTTGGAAGCGCCGCTGTCGTCATAGCCGGAGTTCCCGCTGGTCTCATACCCGGAATTCCCGCTGGGTCCATAGCCGGAGTCCCCCGCGGTCTGGTAGCCGGAATCCCCGCTGGAAGCCGGGGGCGGCGTGGTGGGCTGACCGCTGCCCCCGGTGGAACCGGTGGAGCTCTGACCGTAATCCGAGGCGCCGTAGCCGGAGTCCCCCTGGGTGGGGGAGAGGGGAATGGTTACGGTGACGTCCTCCTCCAGGGCATCCTCCTGGGGGCCCAGGGAGATGACAATGGTCTGGCCGTACTTGCTCTCCAGGTGCTGGGAGATCGCGGCCTCCTCCGCCTGCTGCCAGTCCCCGTCGTCGCTGGAGACCGTGACGGAGATGGTGTCCCCGTCGGAGAGGTAGCCCATTTCCATGGCGCGGTCCACCAGCTCGTCGGCGGCGGTGTCCCGGTCCTTCCCGTGGTAGTCATAGCCTGCGATGAGATCCCAGCCATCCTGGTTGCCCCCTTCCAGGCCCACCACCCGGTCGTTCCTGCTGAGGGTGAGGGTCACGTCGGGGTTGATCTGCAGGCGCAGGGTGCCGTAGGGGGAGAAGTTGGGCTGATAATACCCGAAGAACACCAGGCACAGGCAGGCAGCCAGGGTAGAGAGGCTGGCCAGGGACTTCTTCCAGACGGGGGAAAGACCCTCTCTGGGGGACTGGAATTCCACGATGTCCGTCACCCGGTCCCCCACGGTGTAGCGGAGGTTGGCGGCCTTGAGGAAGCGCCCCTGCTGGTCCAGCAGGACGGCGTAGGCCGGGTGGGTCTCTAAGACCAGATACTGCATCATAGCCGCCCTCCTTTCCCCGGGGCCATCTGGCACAGGTGGCCCCGGATGATCTCGTAACCGTTGGTGAAGGCCAGGAGGATGGCAACCAGGTAGGCCCGGTGGCGCTCCATGGTCTTCTTGTCCACGCCGGAGCCCTGGGCCAGTTCCTTCATGGGCAGGCGCCGGGTCTCCAGGAAGCGGTCCAGCAGGGCCGGGCTGCGGCGGGCGAAGTCCAGCACCCGGTGGCAGGCATCCAGGGTGCGGTCCTGCTTGGGGCTGTTCTCCGCCACCTGGGAGAAGGTAAGGCCAAACTGGGCCAGCTGCCGGCCAAACTCCGCGATCTCCTGCTGGCTGGCCTGGCGGAGGTCATAGTCCGCCAGAGTGTCGTTCTCTGTGGGCAGGGTGTCCTCCAGGGTGCGCTCGTCCTCCTCCCCGTTGGGGGTGTGGAGGGAGACCAGATTCTGGTGGCGGCGCTCCTTCCGGGTGTAGTCGATGAGCCGGTTTCGGATGGCCCGGGCGGCGTAGGGGAGAAAGGCTCCCCGGGACTTGGCATAGCCCAGGATGGCCTCGTAAAAGGCCAGCATGGCGATGCTTAGCTCATCCTCATGGCGGTGGTCCGGGGCGGCGCCCACGAACTTGGCGGTCTCGCTGCGGATAAAGGGCAGGTACTGCTGGATGAATTGGTCGGCGGCGTCGCTGTCTTCCTTGGCGGCGTAGACCAGGGCGACGACGTCATGTTCTACCGTGGTCGTCGGCATCCCTCCACCCCCTTTCACTGGTAGGATACGGACCCGCGGCCGGATTTCCGGGGGAGCGGAAAGTTTTTTGCGGGGAGGGTATAATTGGATTTCATTGTAACAGGAAGCGGCGGCTCTGTCCGTCTGGGTTTCGTTATATTTTGGTGAAATATTCGTTAAATCAGCGGAGGGAAGGGAAAAATATCTGTAGAAATCGTCAAAAGCCGATGGACGAAACCAAGGAAAGGATATCCGGTTTGCCAAAAAAGAGGGCGGAGCAGGAAACCTGCTCCGCCTGGAGAGAGAATATAGAGGAAACGATACGTATGCTGCATCACACCATCCCAGCCATACACAGGGAACCGGGACCGATGTGGGAAGTAATGACGCCTCCCGTCTGCAGCCAGTGGATTTGCTGGAAACCCAACTGCCAGGCGGTGTCCTCCGCCGCCCGGCGGGCAGAGGGGGACAGCCGGGGGGTGACCCCCAGCCAGAGAAGCCGCCGGTCCAGCTGGAATCGTTGGGCGTACTCCCGGATCATCCGGGGGATCACTCGCTCCATGCTGCCCTGGTATTTCCTTGCGGACCGGAGATGGCCGTGGTCCATCTCGATACAGGGGTGGATTCGCAGCAGGTTACTGCACAGGACGGCGGCGTTGTTCATCCGCCCGCCGCCCCGGAGGAAACCCAGGCTGCGGATGACAAAGCACATCCGGGTCCGCTGGATGATCTCCTTGGCGGCGGGGACGGCCTGGGCAGGGGTCCACTCCGGGTGATCCTGGAGGGCCTTGGCCACCTGGAGTACCACCAGGCACTGGCCAGCGGAGACCTGCTGGGTGTCCAGACAGGTGATGTAGTCCTTCCCCTTGGCAGCCATCTGCCCCCACTGAAAGGAACTGCTGGCCGCTGCGGAATACGCCAGATAGAGAATGTGTGCTTTGGGGTGTTGGGCATGGATGGCCTGGAAGACAGCCTCGAAGTCCTCCAGGGTGGCGGCCCTGGTTCGGGGCACAGTTCCAGTGCGGTCGTAGTAGGTGCAGATCTCCTCGGGGGAAAAGGTATTGTCGGCCCTGGTGACGTCACCGAAGGCCACGTGCATGGGGATCAGGTGGATCCCATAGCACTGGGCCAGGTGGCGGGGAATGTCGGAGCCGGTCTCTGCCACAAGAATGATGGACGGGATCATAGGGAAGATCTCCTTTCCGCTCTTTGGTTTGGAAAGAGGATACACCTGCCATGTTGTGCAAATGCTAGAAAGTTGTTAATCAAATGTAAATCATGGGGCGTTTCCGCGAAAAAATTCCCCTTGCTGCCGGCGTATTTTGAAAATTCCCTTGACTTTCCCGCAGCGTCAAGGGGTATGCTGGAGGCAAAGGAGGGGAAGCCCTATGGAATACACCATTCAAGCCCTGTCCCGCCTGGCCGGGGTGACCACCCGCACCCTGCGCTGGTATGACGAGATCGGCCTGCTGAAGCCCAGCCGGGTGGGGGACAACGGCTACCGCTACTACGGCCCGGCGGAGGTGGACCGGCTCCAGGACATCCTGTTCTATCGGGCCCTGGGGGTGGGTTTGGCTCAGATCCGCGCCTGCCTGGACGACCCCGCCTTTGACCGCCTGGCCGCCCTGCGCCGCCATCTGGCTGCCCTGGAGGGGGAGCGGGACCGGCTGGAAAATCTCATCCGTTCGGTGCAAGATACCATCGACGCCATGGAAAGGAAGGAACCTATGGAAGACGAAAGAAAGTTTGCAGCCCTGAAACGCCAGACCGTGGCCTGGCAGGAGGCGACCTATGGCCAGGAGGCCCGCAGCCGCTGGGGAGACCAAGCCGTAGACCGGGCCCAGGGGGCGGTTCTCTCCCTGACCCGGGACCAGTACAACCAGTGGACTCAGCTGGGCAGGGAGATCCAGGAGAAGCTGGAGGCGGCGGTGACCGCCGGCGCCTCTCCCCTGGGGGAGGCGGGGCAGGATGTCACTGCCCTCCACCGCCGCTGGCTGGCCTTCTCCGGAACCCCCTACGAATGGGAGAAGCACCGTGGCCTGGCCGCCCTGTATACGGAGGACCCCCGGTTTACCGCCTACTATGACCGAGCCGTCCCCGGCTGTGCCCGCTTCCTCCGGGAGGCGGTGGAGCACTGGGCCCGGTGAACCCCGCCTTGCCCCCGGCGGCGGGCTGTGGTACAATGGGAAAAACTTTTCCAGAGGAGGGGATGGCGTATGAAGAAATGCCGCATCACCGTCATGCGGGTGGCCCGGTATGAGGACCTCATCGCCCAGTACGAAAACCCCATCCAGCACGCCTGTGACATGGTGGAGGGCCAGGTCTTCCAGGCCAACGGCTGGGAACGGCCGGAGGGCTTCTGCCAGAGCGCCTGGGACACCCTGTACCCCTTTGTTCTGGCCCTCTCCCACGGGGCGGAGGATTTTTATGACGGCTGGATGAAGAACAAGCGCGCCGCCATGCTCTCCTGCAACGACGGCTTCCGCCCGGTGAGTTTCCTGGTGGAGGCCCTGGAGGAAGAGGCGGAGTGACGGAAACCGGAAAGGAGTGGGAGATATGAGAAGGACGTGGATCCTTTGCCTTCTGGCGGCCCTCCTCCTGGCCGGCTGCGCCGGGGGAGGCGGGGCGGATGCCCAGCTGGGTTACACCCAGATATCGGCCCAGCAGGCCAAGGAGGTCATGGACCAGCAGCCCGACGCGGTGATCCTGGACGTCCGGGAGCAGGGGGAGTACGACGCCGGCCACATCCCCGGGGCGGTTCTCCTGCCGGTGGGGTCCATCGACGGGGAGACCGCGGCGGAGGCCATCCCCACCCAGGACACCACGGTCCTGGTCTACTGCCGCAGCGGCAACCGGAGCAAGACGGCCTCGGCGGCCCTGGCCCAGCTGGGGTACGCCCAGGTTTACGAGTTCGGCGGCATCCAGGACTGGCCCTACGATGTGGAGAGGTCGTGAGGCCTCCCTTTGATACGGCCCCGGCAGGTGAGCGGCGGGGCAGTTTCCTCCCCAATTACGTCATGGAAAAAGCCAGTGACAGAGAAGCCGTGGGGTGATGCGCGGAAAGGAACACCGCCGTGAACACAGGAAAAGGCCGGGCCGCCCCGATTCGGGGCGGCCCGGCCAGATCTTTATAGGGAGGGCGCAAACCGTTTCGCCAACGGCGACAATGCCTTTTGTATCCCCGCGGCGTAGGCCCGGTGGCCGGCGGGGGAGAAGTGGACCCCGTCGAAGAGAAGCTCTACCCCCCACTGCCCTCCGTCGGCAAAGGAGAGGCCCAGCCCCTCCGCCAGGGCCCGGTAGCAGGGGGCCAGGCGACGGGACTGGAGGCACACGGCCTGGTTGGTCCAGGCCCCCAGGGTCATGGGCGGAGGCCCCACCAGCAGGATGGAGGCGGGGGCCCGGCGGGCCAGGAGGGGCGTCAGGCAGGCCTCCATCCGGGCGGCGGCATCCTCCGCGGCGAAGGGCGGGCCCTGGAGCAGGTCGTTGCCCCCCAGGAGGATGGTCACCAGGTCCACCTCCTCCGCCCGGTGGAGGAGGTCGTCGATCTCCCAGGGGCGGCGGGGGATCTCCCGGCCGTTCTCCCCGGCGTTTTGGACATCCCAGCCCGTCTCCCGGGCCAGAAGGTTGGTCCACCGCACCTCTGCCGGGTACCGCCCGCCGAAGAAGGAGCGGGGGTCAAAGCCGTAGGTGTTGGAGTCCCCGTAACAGAGCAGTTTCATCTCAGCCCTCCTCCTTCCCTGCCTGGCGAAGGAGGAAGCGGATCTGCTCCAGCAAGGGCTCCGGCACGCTGCGGGGCCCTCGGACGGCGTATACCCCGTGGCTGCGGAGGACGTTCAGGTTCAGCTGGTCCGGCTGGAAGCGGTGGAGGAGCTGGATGTTCATCACATGGTCCATCCGCACTGCCCCCCGGGTGCGGCGGAAGGGGATGTCCACCTCCACCGCCCGGCACTGGTAGAGAATGGCGGAGACGGGGGCGGCCACATAGAGATAGATGGTGTCCCCCACCGCCACCCGGCTGCTCTGCTTCCAGCGGATGGTGTCCTGGGCGGCAAAGGCGGCCTCCACATCGTAGTACTTGGGGTTGGCGGGGATGAGCCACGTCCGGCCTCCCGCCGGCGGCTTTGTGCCGGCGCCCTGGGCGGTGAGGGAATGGCTCCGGTCCAGAAGGAACCGGACCGTTTCTTCCTCCACCGAGCCGTCCAGCACCAGGGTGATCCAGTTCCCCTTGTGCATGTGGTAGCCCGGCAGGATGCCCGGCGCCAGCCGCAGGGACCCAGCCAGGGCCGGGTCGCACTTCAGGTCCACAATGTCCACCGGCCCGGCCCCGGCAAGCCCCAGCTTTTCCCGGGACACCTGCATCAGCACGGCGTACCACTTTCGGTTTTCCGGGTGGCGGAGCACGGCGTTGTGGGGGGAGGTCCGCCAGAGGTACTCTGGCCGGTCCCCGTACTGTTCCTCGGCCAGGCGGAGGAAATCCGCTCGGCCAAAGGGGGTGTCCTTCTTCACGTTGCTTCCCATGGGTATCCCTCCCCGATACGCTTTCCTTCAGTATAGAGGGGGGCGCAGAAGAAATCAAGAGGGGGGAGGAATGGGGAACCGGGAAAGGAGATTACGGGCGTTTCCTGGGCTTCTTCTTTAGCTGGAGGGAGATGCCCTGGCGGTCCGCGGCCTCCTGCAGCAGGGCGGCGGCGTGGCTTGCCCGGGATTTGGCCGGCAGGTCCAACCACTCCAGGTGGGCCGCCAGCTGTTCCATCACCGCCTGCAGAGCGGGCCAGTCCAGCAGATAGGCCGCTGTGGCAAAGAGGGTTTTCCGCCGGCCATCGTTGTAGTGGGTCAGCAAGGTGTCCAGGGCGGCCATCCTTGCCCGAAGCTGCGTCAGGTAAGCTTCCAGCCCCAGCTCCTGGGCCCGAGCGATGTCTCGCTGCCGGTTCCGATGGGGGAGGAAGGTGTCATAGTCGTCAAACCCCTGGTACCGGTTACAGGGATAGTCCGGGCACATCCAGCAAAAAGCCACCCCGCCGTGCTGGAGGGAGCACCGGGCCAGGGAACAGGACTGGTTGCCGGCCCCTCCGCCGCAGCCGGGGCAGTGGCCGCCCAGATGCATGGTGCAGAGGCCACAGTTGAGCCCGCACAGGGAGAAGAGGGGTTCCTGCCGAAGAAAGTCTTTCATATATTTCCTCCTTCAGAACCAAAGGGGCTTCTCATCTCGAAAGACCGGGGTGTCCCCCTGGGCATAGGGGTCATAGCGGTGCTGGTTGCACCCGAACTCCTGGAGGAAGCAGATCTCCTCCCGGTCGTTCCAACGGAGAAGGGAGAGCCCGTCGAAGGACTGGGTGGTGCCGTCCTCCATGGCGGCGCAGAAGTGCCAGGATACGACGGCCTGGTCTTCCCGATGGAAAAAGGTCCCAATGTCCCACTGCACCACGGTGCCCCGGGTGTTCCACTCGGCAAACCACTGCTGGATGTGTGCCCGGCCGTGGTACTCTGGGCCCCAGCTTTCGATGTAATGGGCATCGGCGGCGAAGAGGGTTTCCATGCCGGTGTCCTGCTTGGTCAGCCACATGGCAAACCACTGGCGAACCTGGGCTTCCCGATGGCGGCGACGGGTGGTGTTCATAGGTCGTTCCTCCTTCCTTCACTTTGGCTTCACCGGCTGCCGGAGCACGGTTTTCAAATTCTCCGGCTTGCACCGCCTGGGGTCGCTGAGGTAGATCTCGTGGTGGCGGCGGGGGCCCTCCAGATCCAGGGCGTATCCCTGGGCCTGGGCGTGGTCCGCCATGGCCTGTAAGGTCTCCGGCTCCCTGTCGTAGGGGCCCTGGTGGAGGCACTGGACGCACAGCCCCTCCTGGTAGGAGAAAAACTCCACCGGGGAGAGGTCCAGCTTCTTCTTGGCCGCGGCCGTCTCCACCGCCCAGCGGAAGACTTCCTGGGTGACGAACTCCGGCAGGCGGATCAGGGCGATCCAGCAAAACCGCGCCTTCTGGGCAAAGTCGATGGCGGGGGTGTCCGGCATCCACCACAGCCCCTCCAGGGGCGGCATGACATAGTCAAAGTACCCCTCCGGCTGGGCGGGGCCCAGTTTGCTCATTTTGATGGTGTAGGCCACGGCGTACAGCAGGCCGATGGCCTCCTGGTAGGCGCCCCCTGCCTGGTTGGGGTCCCCCTGCCCCCGGACGGCCAGGAAGGTCTGGGCCGGCACCTGGATCAGATGGGGGGTCTTCGGGGGAAGGTAGAGTTCTTTGTACGTCTTTTTGAAGTCGAAAGCCATGGGTTGTTTCCTCCTTGGTGTTGGGGGGTGAGAGGATAGGGCGGCGCAGGTGATCTGGGTCAGCCGGAGGAGCAGGCCCCGGTCCTCCACGTCTTCCACCAGCAAGGAGGCCTTGGCCCCTGGGTAAGGCGGGGCTTTGGGGAGCTGAGGAAAGGCGGCCTCCCCCTGGGGGGTGGATTTGACGAACAGCTGGTCATCGCAGACAACGGCGAAAAAGCACCCATCGCAATACAGGCCGTACTCCCCGAACATGCTCCTGGCGCGGATCTCCCCGGCCGCCCGCAGCTGCTCGGTTACGTAGTCTACAAACGCTTGGTGGGATGCCATGGTCATGCCTCCTCTGCATCACGGTATTTCTGGGCCAACGTCTCCCCCAGCTGGCGCAGCCGGGCTCGGAGGGCCGCCGGTTCCACCAACTCTGCCCCCTCCCCAAAGGTGAGCAGCCAGGAGAGAAGGCCGTCTTCGTCGGGGAAGGCGCCCACAAACCGCAGCCGCCCGTCGGGGGCGAGGGTGAAGCTGTCCGCCCCGAACTCCTCCACCAGCCGCCATTGGTACCGGGGGTGGATGAGAACGGTCACGGGACAGGCCGGGGGAAAGACCCGGGCGGCGTCCAGGTCCGGGAGGGGCGCCTGCCTGGGGGAGAAGGCCCCCCCAACGGCCAGGTCCGTCATCCGGTTGAGCTTGAAGAGACGATAGTCCTGCCGCTGCCGGCACCAGGCCCACAGGTACCAGGCCGACCAGTGAAAGACCAAGTAGCAGGGTTCTGCCTCCCGCTGGGAGATCCCCTTGGGGGAGAAATAGGCGAAGGTGAGGGTGCGGTGGTCCTCGATGGCGCCCTGGATGGCCTCGAATTTCGGGGCCAGGGCAGTCCGGTTCCAGGCGGCTAGATCGATGAGGGTGTGGGCTCCGCCGGGGACCAGGGTGCCCGACCCGGCGGAGAGCTTCTCCATCAGCTGGGCATACCGCCGGGTGCCGCTGACGCTGTCCAGGCTCCGCAGCCCGGCCAGAATGGCCTGCATCTCCGCTGTGGTGAGGAGGGTGCGGTCCACCCGATACCCCTCCATGATGGAAATGCCGCCCCCGGCCCCCTGGGTGGTGGTGAGGGGGATCCCCGCCTGGCACAGGGCGGCGATGTCCCGCCGGATGGTCCGGGGGGAGACCTCAAAGCACGCCGCCAGCTCCGGCGCGGTGACCTTTTCTCGCTGGAGCAGAATGGCCAGGATGCCGATGAGCCGTTCCAATTTCATGGCAGCACCTCCTGTCCTGCCCAGTATACCACAGGAACCGGACAGCTGTCTGTCCGGTTCCAAAATGTTTTTGGGGTTTTCCCGAGGATACAAAGCGGCCCGCGGCAAATTTGCCGCGGGCCGAAATAGGGGGAGAGTACAGGGTTCAGCCTTCGATGGCGATGGTGGACTGCTTGGGCAGTTCCTTCTTGTCCTGCTTGGGCAGGGAGAGTTTCAGGATGCCGTCCTCGTACTTGGCGGACACCTGATCGGGCTCCATGTCACCCACGTAGAAGCTCCGGCTGCAGGCGCCGGCGTACCGCTCCTGGCGGATGTAGCGGCCCTCCTTGTCCTGCTGGTCCTTGTCCAGGCCCTTGGCGGCCTGGATGGTCAGGTAACCGTCCCGCAGGTCCACCCGGATCTCGTCCTTCTTAAACCCGGGCAGGTCCACGTCCAGTTCGTAGGAGTTCTCCGTCTCCCGGACGTCGGTCTTCATCAGGTTCTTGCCCCGCTTGCCATACAGGGGATCCCGGCCGGGCCAGGGGGGCATACGGAAGAAGTCGTCGTCAAAGAAATCATCGAATAAGTTTTCACCAAACATGCTGGGCAGCATATGCCAGACCTCCATTTCATATCATAGGGATTTGCTCGGGGGAGGGAGCTCTGGGTTCCTTTCCCTTGGAACAATTCTGATTATAGCACAAAAGTTAGCACTGTCAAGCTCAGAGTGCTAACTTTACAAAATAAATACCGATTGTTCACAAAATATACGAGAATCCCCACAGGGAGAAGTTTGCACTCGGTCTGCGAGAGTGCAAAACAGCGCCGCCGGCCCAAAACCGACGGCGCTGCCATGGCATTCTGTGTCTTCTTGCGATGGGTGACAGGGAGTACCCGTGCCATCACGCCTGGGGGGTGAGCTGCGCGATGCCCTTCTGGATGCGGGCCAAGGTCTCCTCCTTGCCCAGGATCTGGCACAGCTCCACCGCCCCGCCGGGGGTGGTGGGCTTGCCGGAGACCGCCACCCGGACGGGCCACATGATCCGGCCGTTCTTCAGCCCGTTGGCCTCGGCCAGGCCGATCATGGCGTCGTGGATGGCGTCAAAGGTCCACTCCGTCATGGCCTGGAAGACGGGCACCACCAGGTGGAGGGCCTCCAGGGAGTTCTCCGGGTTGGTTTTCATCTTCTTGTGGGTGTAGAGGTCGTTGGCGTATTCCGGCAGGGCGTCGAAGAAGTCCACCATGGGGGGAATCTCCGTCAGGGTGTCCAGCCGGGTCTGCACCAGGGGGGCCACCAGCTGCAGGTCAATGGCGGGGTTGTGGATGGCCTGCTTCAGGTAAGGCTCCGCCGCGGCCAGGAAGTCGGCGGGGGAGAGGGCCTTGATGTAGGCGCTGTTGAAGTACTTCAGCTTCTCCAGATCAAAGATGGCGGGGGATTTGGAGATGCCGGCGATGTCAAAGGCCTCCACCAGCTCCTCCAGGGTGAAGAACTCCCGCTCCGCCAGTTCCCCCCGGGGGGACCAGCCCAGCAGGGCCACGTAGTTGAGGATGGCAGGGGTGAGGTAGCCCTGGGCCTTCAGGTCCTCGTAGGAGGGGTCCCCGTGGCGCTTGGACATCTTGTGCTGGGCGTCCCGCATCACCGGGGAGCAGTGGATGTAGGTGGGGATGGGCCAGCCAAAGGCCTCATAGAGAAGGTTATACTTGGGGGAGGAGGCCAGGTACTCGCTGCCCCGGACCACGTGGGTGATGCCCATGAGGTGGTCGTCCACCACGTTGGCGAAGTTATAGGTGGGCAGGCCATCCCGCTTCAGCAGCACCTGGTCGTCCAGGGTGCTGTTCTCCACGGTGATCTCCCCAAACGTGACGTCGGAGAAGGTGGTGCTCCCCTCGTGGGGGATCTTCTGCCGGATGACGTAAGGCTTGCCGGCGGCCAGGTTGGCCTGGACCTCCTCCGGGGAGAGGCTGCGGCAGGGGTCCTCCCCCTTGTCGAAGGTCTCCTCGGCTCCCTCCTCCGCCTCGGCCTTGTCGCAGAAGCAGTAGTAGGCGTGGCCCTTTTCCACCAGCAGCTGGGCATACTTGCCATACAGCCCCCGGCGCTGGGTCTGGATATAGGGGCCCACAGGGCCGCCCACATCGGGGCCCTCGTCGTGGGTCAGGCCGCACTCGCCCAGGGTGCGGTAGATGAGTTCCGTGGCGCCCTCCACCTGCCGGGTCTGGTCGGTGTCCTCCAGGCGGAAGATGAACTTTCCCCCGGCCTTCCGGGCGATGAGCCAGGTGTACAGGGCGGTGCGCAGGTTGCCCACGTGCATATACCCGGTGGGCGACGGGGCGAAGCGGGTGCGGACGGTCCCCGTGGGGATCCGTGCCTCCAGCTCGTCATACCAAGTGAGATCCATAGGAAGGGCCTCCCTTTCCATGTCGTTTTTCTGGGTCATATTCTAAAATCCGCCGGGAGAAAAGTCAAGGTTTATTGCGCGGATTCTTGCATGGCGGGGGCGGTTGTGGTAAGATAAGAAAGCATGAAATTTA
>DXDK01000002.1 GCA_019115545.1 Candidatus Evtepia faecavium | reverse complement strand
CCGGGCGTCGACATCCCTGACGATCCCTCCCCCGGCACGGACATCCCCGACGACCCCACCCCGGGGACCGACACGCCCACCAAGCCCTCCATCCCCGACAAGGACACCCCCAACAAGCTGCCCCAGACGGGCCAGCTCTGGTGGCCGGTGGGCCTGCTGATGGCGGCGGGCGCGTCCCTGCTGGCAGCCGGCGTGCTGCGCATCCGGAAGCACCATGGCAGAGACGCCCAGAAGTAAGCGGGGCAAGGCCCTGGTCCTGGCGGGGGTCCTGCTGCTGGCGGCGGCCCTGGCCTGGACGGCCTATAACCTCATGGACGCCCAGCGGGCGGAGCGCTCCGTGACCCAGGCCCTGGAGGCTCTGGAGGAGATGGAGCCCACCCCGCCCCCGGCAACGTCCCCGGCCCAGGACCCCGCCCCCGGGGAGACCCCGGCGGACCCCGACCAGCCCATGCCCACCGTGGAGGTGGAGGGCAACGGCTACATCGGCCGGCTGGACCTCCCCGGCCTGGGCCTCTCCCTGCCGGTGCTGGGCCAGTGGAGCAGCGACCTGCTGAAACTCGCCCCCTGCCGCTACCAGGGCTCGGCCTATCAGCAGGACCTGATTATCGCGGGCCACAACTACCGCAGCCACTTCGGCCGCCTGAACCAGGCCCAGGTGGGGGACGCGGTCCGCTTCACCGACGGGGCGGGCACCACGTTTTCCTACGTGGTCTCCGAGATCCAGCAGCTCCCCGGCACCGCCATCGAGGAGATGGCCGCCGGGGACTGGGACCTCACCCTGTTCACCTGCACCCTGGGGGGCCAGGCCCGGCTCACCCTGCGGTGTACCCAGGTGGGCGCGTAAAACGAAAACCAGGCATCCATGGGAAGATGGATGCCTGGTTTTGTATTTCCCGCGTCTTCTACTACCCCTTGCGTTCCAGAAAAAGTTGCCCACAACTAATCTTTCGGTTCCCCAAAAAACTTCGTCCTTTGGCAAAGTTTTGCTTGTAATTTGGGGCAAAGGGTGGTACACTGCAACCGACAATTTAATAATGGGAGAAGCTATTTTTGTTGTAACGCCGCGGAGCCCTTCCGCGGCGGAAGGAGAAGTTCATGAAAAAGCGTATTTTCTCACTTTTCCTGTCGGCCCTGCTTCTGGTCACTGTACTCTGCGCCTGCGGAGACGAGAGCCAAAACGAAGTCAGCGGTGTCGGCAGCGACGGAACGAGCTCTTCCGGAGAGCCTTCCACCGGCGGCGAGCTGGTGGTGGGGATCTCTCAAGACCTGGGAGACAGTCTTGACCCGTATCAGTTAACGGCAGCAGGAACCAAAGAGGTCTTATTCAACGTCTACGAGGGCCTGGTGAAGCCCAATTCCGACGGGGAGTATGTCCCCGCCGTGGCCTCGGACAGCAACGTGTCTGAGGACGGCCTCACCTATACCTTCCCCCTGCGGGAGGGCGTGCTTTTCCACAACGGCGACGCCGTGACCCCCGAGGACGTGATCTATTCCTTTGAAACCTGCGCCGAGACCACGGTAGAAGCTACCCTGGCCACGGCGCTTTCTGCTGTGGAAGACGTTTCGGCCGACGGGAACACCATCACCATCACCCTCTCGGAGCCCAACCCGGACTTCCTCAGCTATGTGGGTATGGTGTACATCGTGCCCGAGGACTACACCGACCAGGCCACCTCCCCCGTGGGCACCGGGCCCTTCCGGTTCGTGTCCCGCTCGGTGCAGCAGAACCTGGTGGTGGAGAAGTTCGCCGATTACTGGGGCGAGCCGGCCTACCTGGACAAGGTGACCTTCCAGATCTTTGAGGACTCCAACGCCCTCATGTCCGCCCTGTCCGCGGAGTCTGTGGACATGGCCATCCACCTGACCATCGACCAGGTGAACACCATCGGCGAGGGGACCTACCAGACCCTGGAGGGCACCATGAACCTGGTCCAGGCCCTGTACCTGAACAACGACGTGGAGCCCTTCGACAACGAGCTGGTCCGCCAGGCCATGTGCTACGCCATCGACAAGGACGGCATCATGGACCTCACCGCCGAGGGCCACGGGACCAAGGTGGGGACGTCCATCTACCCCGCCTTCACCAAGTACTTCGACGAGAGCCTGTCCGACGCCTACCCCTATGACCCGGCCAAGGCCCAGGAGCTGCTGGCCCAGGCGGGGTATCCCGACGGGTTTGACATGACCATCACCGTGCCCTCCAACTACACCCCCCACATGAACGTGGCGGAGGTGCTGGTGGAGCAGCTGGCCCAGGTGGGCATCCGGGCCACGGTGAACCCCGTGGAGTGGGAGACCTGGCTCTCCGAGACCTACATCGGACGGGACTTTGAGAGCACCGTGGTGGGCTTTGACGCCCCCACCCTCACCGCCGGGGCCCTGCTGGACCGGTGGGTGAGCGACGATGAGAGCAACATGATCAACTACGACAACCCCGAGTATGATGACCTCATCCTCCAGGCCCGGGCCACCACCGACGACACCCAGCGCACCGACCTGTACAAGCAGGCGGCCGCTCTGCTGTCGGAGACGGCGGCCAACGTCTACATCCAGGACCTGGCGGACTTCGTGCTCCTGAAGTCCACCCTGGACGGGTACCAGTTCTATCCCATGTATGTGATGGACCTGTCCACCGTCCACTACGTCCAGTAATCTTCTAAACCACCCGGCCCGGGGGCCGGGGAAATCCCAACAGGAAAGGAGGCGGGGAGATGAAATTCATTCTTCGCAAACTGATCACTCTCATTATTACATTGTTCATCGTTTCTCTCCTCGCCTTCCTGGCCTTTCAGGTGATCCCCGGCTCCCCGGCCACCAACATGCTGGGCACCAACGCCACCCCGGAAAAGGTGGCCGCCCTGGAGGCTGAGCTGGGCCTGGACGACCCCGTTCTGGTGCGGTACGCCCGGTGGATGGGGGACTTTGTCCAGGGCGACTGGGGGACCAGCTACAGCTACAGCCTGCCGGTGCAGGAGATGGTGGCGGAGAAACTCCCCGCCACGGCCACCCTGGTCCTCATGGGCTTTGCCATCACTGTGGCGGCGGCCTTCCCCATCGGCATCGCCGCGGCCAAACGGGCCGGGGGCAAGCTGGACAAGGCCATCACGGTGCTCAACCAGGTGTGCATGTCCATCCCGCCGGTGTTCGTGGGCATCCTGCTGTGCTTCGTCTTTGGCATCACCTTGCGGGTGTTCGTGCCGGGGCGCTTTGTGCCCTTTGGGGAGAGCCCGGGGGAGTTCCTCCTCTATATGCTCTTCCCCGCCCTGGCGGTGGCCCTGTCCCGGATCGCCATGACGGTGAAGATGCTCCGCTCCTCCATCCTGGACGAGATGGAGAAGGACTACATCCGCACCGCCTTCAGCCGGGGCTGGACCCGGGTGGACGCCCTGAAGAAGCACGCCCTGCGCAACGCCATCATCCCGGTGATCGCCTTCCTGGGGGTCACCGCGGCGGAACTGGTGGCGGGGAGCATCGTGGTGGAGCAGGTCTTCGCTGTGCCCGGGCTGGGGCAGCTGCTGCTGTCCTCCATCGGCAGCCGGGACTTCCCGGTGGCTCAGGCGGTGGTGGTGCTGCTGGCGGCCTGGGTGGTGGTGGTGAACTTCATCGCCGACGTGCTGTACCAGTATATGGACCCGAGGATCCGCATCCGATAGGGAATTTTGGGCGGGGCGCCCAGGATTTTTCTTCGTTCGGAAGGACAGGGTACGGGGGTGTCGGGCTGCCTGTTTGGTCCGTGGCCCCGCCCAAAATTGGGGGATGCAGCCGCTGCGCGCGCCCTTCGGGCACACTGGCGGCTGAGAAGAATGTTTTGGCCGGCGGAGCCGGTCAAAACATGATTTCATTTTCTTTCCCCGCCTGCGGGCGGGGAAACTCTGCGAGGCTTGCCCTCCCGGGCGAGTCCGTTGGACGAGAGCGGGGAAATATCCTCCGGGACGGGCAGAAAGAGTTTGGCATAGCGCAGAAGGGAGTGAGACAACGTGCTTTTCGGATCTGTGGTGGAAAAGAAGTTCCCGGCCAAGGGGATCATCCGGGGCCGGGGCGAGGGAAAGGCCAACCACTTCTTGTGGGCCGGGGGGATCCTCTCCGGGGTCATGGTCCTGCTGATTCTGGTGGGCTATGTGTGGACCCCCTACAGCACCACCGAGATGTCCGGGGCGGACAAGTTTCTGGGTCCCTGCCTGGCCCACCCCCTGGGGACGGACAACTTCGGCCGGGACCTGCTCTCCCGGATCATGGAGGGGGCGGGGAGCACGTTCTTCATTGCCTTGTGCGTGGTGCTCATCGGAGGCATCGTGGGCACCCTCATCGGCTGCCTCACCGGGTACTTCGGGGGGGTGGCGGACGTCATCCTCATGCGGGTGTGCGACGCCATCACCGCCTTCCCCAGCATCCTGCTGGCCCTGGTGCTCATCACCATCATCGGCCAGGGGAAGTACCCCATCATTGTAATCTTGGGCATCCTCTTCATCCCCTCCTTCGCCCGGGTGGTCCGGGGGGAGGTGGCCAAGGAGCGAAACATGAACTACGTGGCATCCGCCCGGCTCATGGGGGCCAGCCACATGCGGATCATCTTCCGGCACATTCTGCCCAACACCGTCCAGGTGCTGCTGCCCATTCTGGCCATCGGCTTCAACAACGCCGTGCTGGCGGAGGCCAGCATGAGCTACCTGGGGGTGGGGGTCATGCCCCCGGACGCCTCCCTGGGGCGGATGCTCTCCGAGGCCCAGACCTACCTGGGCCGGGCGCCCTGGTACGCCCTCTTCGTGGGCCTGGCCATCGTGCTGCTGATCCTGGGGCTGAGCCTGCTCACCGAAGGGCTCCAGCAGAAGCGCCGCAGCTGAGAGGGGGAGATGCGCATGCTCTTAGACATTCAGGACCTGCATGTCCACTTCCGCAACGCCCCGCCGGGGAAGGACGCGGTGAAGGGCATCTCCCTGAACATGGCCCGGGGGGAGATCCTGGGCCTGGTGGGGGAGTCCGGCAGCGGCAAGACGGTGACCGCCATGGCCCTGGCGGGGCTGCTGAGCAACGCCAAGACCGAGCTCACCGGCCAGATCTTCTTTGAGGGGATGGACCTGCTCAAAGCCTCCCGGGAGACCGTCCGGGCCCTTCGTGGGAAGGACATCGCCGTGGTGTTCCAGGAGCCCATGACCTCCATGGACCCGGTGATGCCCATCGGGCCCCAGGTGGAGGAGTCCCTCATGGTCCACACCAAGCTGAGCCCCGCCCAGCGGAAGGAGAAGGCCCTCCAGGCCATGGCAGACGCCGAGCTGCCGGAGCCGGCGGTGCTCTATGGCAAGTATCCCCACGAGCTGTCCGGGGGGATGCTCCAGCGGGCCATGGTGGCCGCGGCCATCATCTCCGAGCCCAAGCTCCTCATCGCCGACGAGCCCACCACCGCCCTGGACGTGACCATTCAGGAGGGCATCCTCAACCTGCTGAAAAAGATCAACCGGGAGAAGGGGACGGGGATCCTCTTCATCTCCCACAACCTCCACGTGGTGCGCAAGCTGTGCACCCGGGTGGCGGTGATGTGCAAAGGCGAGCTGCTGGAGGAGGGGCCGGTGGACCAGGTGTTCTTCCATCCCCAGGCGGAATACACCAAGGGCCTCATCGCCGCCATCCCCACCAGACGGAAACGGGGGTAACAGACCATGGAACCCATCCTGGAGATTCGAAATCTCAACAGCTTTTACCGCCAGGGGGGCGGGGCCTTCTCCAAGGGAAAGACCACCCAGGTGCTGAAGAACGTGAACGTCACCATCGGCCAGGGGGAGGTCCTGGGCCTGGTGGGGGAGTCCGGCAGCGGCAAGTCCACCCTGGCCAAGTCCATCCTGGGGATGACCGAGTACCAGGGGGAGATCATCCACCACTCCCGGCGGCCCCAGATGGTCTTTCAGGACCCCTACTCCTCCCTGAACCCCGCCTTCTCCATCCGGCGGATCGTGGAGGAGCCCCTGCGGATCTTTGGCAAGTACCCCGCCGACGAGGTGCGCCGGCGGACGGAGGAGATGCTCTGCGCCGTGGGGCTGGGCCCGGAGTTTTACGACCGCAAGCCCGGCCAGCTCTCCGGGGGCCAGCGGCAGCGGGTATCCATCGCCGCGGCCATGATCGTCCGGCCCAAGCTGGTGATCCTGGACGAGGCGGTCTCCGCCCTGGACGTGACCATCCAGGACCAGATCCTGGACCTGCTCATGCGTCTGCGGCGGGAGTTTGACCTGAGCTACCTGTTCATCTCCCACGACCTCAACGTCATCTACCAGTGCTGTGACCGGGTCATCGTCATGCAGAAGGGGGAGATCGTGGAGGAGAACACCGTGGACGGCATCTTTGACCACCCGGTGCACCCGTATACGAAGCAGCTGCTGCAAGCGGCAGAATAAGAGAATAGAACGCGCCCGTTTCCGGAGGGGGTTCCGGAAACGGGCGCGTTTTTCGTTTGCGGGATCAGTTCTTCCTCCGGCGCAGGGCCAGGATGGCCTCCACCACCCCGTAGAGCACCCCAGCCACCGGCCAGACCACCCAGGTGATGTGCCAGTTCATGGTGAGGAAGCTCCAGGCCAGGTAGACGGCGGTGACGGCGCACCAGTAGATGGTGCTGATGGCATCATTCTGCCGCTCCTCCCGCTTTTTGCTCCGGGTGTAATCCCCCTGCTCCAGGAGGAGCTGGAAGGCCCCGAAGCGGGTGCAGGTCTTCACCAGGAGATAGACCCCCGCCGCCACCAGGAGCAGGAGGAGGTCCACGGCGGCGATGAGGATCATGCCGTCCTCCGCCACGGCGGCGGCCAGCATCAGGGGGACCACGCTGAGGATGCACAGGGCCACCCCGGCCACCAGGAGGAGGGTGTGGCGGCCCTCGTACTGGGCCTTTGCCTTTTCCACCACCCCGGTGACGCCGTAGGCCAGCTCCACCGGGTCCCGCTCCCAGGTCTCATAGGGTTCCATCTTCCGGCCGTAGAGAATAAAGAGGGTCACCGCCCCGGCCACCAGCAGGAAGAGCACCGTGGTGCCCACGCCCCCGGCCAGGTTCTCCGGGATCCGGTAGCCCCCCTCGTGGTCGGACAGCCCGCCCAGGAGGATGAGCACCACCGGGGAGAGGATGCACAGGGCCACCCCCAGGGCCAGCTTCCCCGCCTGGGCCCGGACGGTGTCCAGGTAGGCGTTGGCCGCCTCCAGGGAGATCTGCCGGGGCGGGGGATCCAGAGTGTCCTCCGCCGGGGGCGGGGCCTGGTCCAGGGCGGGGGCGGACAGGTCCAGTTCGTCTTTTAGTAAGGTGTCGGTGCTCACGCCGAAGAGCTGGCTGAGTTTGAGGATCTTGTCCAGGTCGGGGATGGAGGCGGCGCTCTCCCACTTGGACACCGCCTGCCGGGAGACTCCCAGCCGCCCGGCCAGCTCCTCCTGGGACCAGCCGCTGCGCTTGCGGAGCTCGATGATTTTATCTGCCAGGATCATGGTGTTCTCTCCTTTGCTTGGGGGGAGGCCCCCGGGATTTCTGGCCTTATCCTAGCAAAAACCGCGGTTGCGGGCCACCAAGAGGGGTTGGAAATCTGTCAACTGGGGGTTGCGGGGGGTGGTTTGGCGGGATTATCGTACCACGGGCCGGGGGGATTTGCAACGGGAGGATTCCGCCTTGACGGCAGGGGGCGGGGCCTTTATAATAGAGGTATTCTTTTCCGAGAGAACGAGAGGAGACGATGACATGAAGAGACGAATGCTCGCCGGGGGCATGGCGGTGGTGCTGTCCCTGATGATGATGGCATCCCCGGCCCTGGCCGCGGAGGAACTGGCCGACGAGCTGGCCCCCGCCGGGGAGAGCGTGGTCCAGGAGACCGAGACCACGACCACCCTCCCGGCAGAGGGGACCCAGCCGGACCAGGAGGATCCCGCCCCTGTGGATGTGGAGACTCCTGCCGACCCCGAGGAGACCCCTGCGGAGCCCGAGGATTCGGAGGAGACCCAGCCCACTGAGGAGCCGGAGATCCCCACAGAACCGGAGACCCCGGAAGAGGAGCCTGCGCCGGAGGAACCCGCGTCCCCGGGGCTGGCCCTGCGGCAGGACCACGTGACCTACCTGGCCGGGTTCCCTGGCGGGACCTTCCAGCCGGACACCCAGCTCACCCGGGCCCAGGCCGCCCAGATCCTCTACCGCCTGCTGGCCGATCCCGACAGCGGCACCGGCCCCTGCTCTTACACGGACGTGCGGGACGGGGACTGGTTCGCCCAGCCGGTGCGGGCCCTGTGCGCCCTGGGGGTCTTTGACAACGCGACCACCTTCCGGCCCGACGATGTGATCACCCGGGCGGAGTTTGTGGCCCTGCTTCTGCGGGTGAGCCCCCAGGAGACGGGGACGGCCTTCTTCCCGGACGTGCCCGCCAGCCACTGGGCCCACCAGGCCATCGGGACGGCGGCGGCCCAGGGCTGGATCGGCGGCTACCCCGACGGCACCTTCCGGCCGGAGAACGGCCTGACCCGGGCGGAGGCCTGCACGGTGCTCAACCGCCTGCTGGACCGGGAAGGGGACGCCGCCCAGGCCAACAAGCTGCTGACCCTGGGGCTCTTTGCCGACGTGTCTGCCTCCCACTGGGCGGGGACCACCATCGCCGAGGCGGCGGTGGCCCACACCCCCACGGCGGGGACCGGCGGGGAGACCTGGACCGGGGTGGACCTTACGGCCATGACCTTCCAGCCCGGGTTCCATGACGTGGGCAACCAGCTCTGCTACGTGGACCGGTACGGCAAGCTGGCGGTGAACAGAACCTTTGGGATCTACACCGCCGACGCCGCCGGGAACCTCACCTGGAACACTCTGTCCTACCGGATGGCCTATGTGCCCTACATCAGCCAGATCGACAACATCTATGCCTGGGTGGGGTGCGAGGCAGTGGCCACCCTCATGGGCCTGCAGGCCAAGGGGTACGCCACCGACGTGTCGGTGAAGTACTTCCTGGACAACCTGCCCCGGCACAGCTCCAACCCGGAGAAGGGCTTCGTGGGTTCCCCCTACGTGCCCGACACCTCCAAGCGGACCCGGACCACCATCTACCCGGCCAAGCTGGCGGAGTACTCCAACAGCTACTGCGGCGGGGACGTGGTGTGCGAGGACTTCCGTGGAGCCTCCATCACCGACCTGCAGCGGGAAGTGCTGGCAGGCAACTGCGTGGTGGCCTACATGACCCTGTGGTGGGAGAGCCCCTACTATCGCTACTACAACATCGAGGGCACCACCCAGCGCCTGGTGAGCAACAACCACGCGGTGCTGGTGTGCGGCTATGACCCGGAGAAGGGGTACTTCATCTCCGATCCCTACAACTACTACAACCGCGGCCAGGTCCACCAGTACTGGGAGAACGCCCAGACCTTCGAGCGGATCTGGAACGAGCGGAAGACCGGGATGGTCTTGCGGTAAGGACGGAGAAAAAAGACAAACAAAGCCCGGAGCCAAATCGGCTCCGGGCTTTTCTGTGTGGAGGGGGCGGCTCACACCTCCGAAAGGGTGAAGGTGAACTCCGTGAACCCGTTCTCGCTGGTGACGGTGATGTCCTCCTTGTAGGTGTTCAGGAGGGTTTTTACGATGTACAGCCCCAGGCCCACCCCGTCCTTGTGGGTGGAGCGGGAGGAGTCGGCCTTGTGGAAGCGGTCGAAGATGTGGGCGAGCTGTTCCGGGGGAATGGTTTCCCCCTGGTTGCCGATGGCGATGTAGGCCTTGCCTCCCTTGGCGGTGATCTTCAGGGTGAGCAGGCCCCGGGGGGCGGCGAATTTTACGGCGTTGTCCAGGAGGTTGTAGCACACCTGGGTGACGGCGTCGGGGTCGCCCCACACCATCACGGGGCCGTCAGGGAGGTGGGCCTCCACCTCCAGGTCCTTTTCGGTGATCTTGGTCTCCAGGCTCACCAGGACCCGCAGGAGGATCTCCTTGGCGTCGAACTGCTCCTGGGCGGCCACCCGCTCCGAGGACTGCAGGCGGGAGAGCTCCAGCATCCGCCGGACCAGGCGGGACAGCCGCCGGGTCTCCGAGGAGATCACCTGGAGGGATTCCCGCTCCTTTTCCGGGGGGATGGTGCCGTCCAGGATGCCGTCGGCAAAGCCGGCGATGGTGGTCATGGGGGTCTTGAGTTCGTGGGAGACGTTGGCCACGAACTCGCTGCGCTTCTGCTCCGCCTGGGCCAGGGAGTCGGCCATGGCATTGAAGGCGGCGGCCAGCTCCCCGATCTCGTCGTTGCGGTTTTTGTAGTCGTCGGTGATGCGCACGTCCACCTCCCCCCGGGCGAAGCGGTGGGCGAAGGAGCACATGCTCTTCAAAGGCTCCACCATTCGCTGGACGGTGAAGGAGCAGATGATGAGGGTGATGAGCAGCACCACCACGGCGGTGATGAGGAAGAGCTGGAAGGTGCTCTCCAGAAACTCCACGACAGCGGTGGCGTCGGTGGCCACGAAGAGGAAGCCCGCGGGGCTGCCGGCGGCCACCAGCTCCCCGGAGCCGGGGTCCAGGGCCAGGGCGGAGAGGCGCTCGCTGGTGACATAGCACCGGGTGTTGAAGATGCCGTCGAAGGTGGTCATGCCGCTGTAGGCCTGGCCGCTGAGGAGCTGGTTGGCGGCCCACTCGGGGACGGAGACCTCCCCGGAGGAGAGGAGCTCCTTGTTCCAGTTGGAGCCGGCGGCGCAGACCACGGTGCCGTCGGTGGTGCAGACCAGGACGGTGGTGTCGGTGAGAAGGACCACGGACTGGATGTAGTTGACCAGATCCTTGTCCGTGAGGGAGCTGCCTTCGGTGATGGCTACGCTGGCGTAGTTGGAGATGAGGCCGGCGTTGCGGTCCAGATTGCTCTGGATCTCCTGGAGCTGGTAGCGGTAGGTGAGGGAGAAGAACCCTGCCCCCAGGAGCACCATGCACAGGACGATGAGGCCCAGCATCACGGTGACCTGGCGCAGGTACATGCTTTTCGGCTGGGCCATGTCAGTCGTTGTGGAGCTCGAACTTGTAGCCCACGCCCCAGACGGTCTTCAGGGACCACTGGTCGCTGACCCCCTCCAGCTTTTCCCGCAGACGCTTGATGTGCACGTCCACCGTGCGGGAGTCACCGAAGTAGTCAAAGCCCCACACCTCGTCCAGCAGCTGGTTCCGGGTGAACACCCGGTTGGGGGCGGAGGCCAGGTGGTAGAGCAGCTCCAGCTCTTTGGGCGGGGTGTCCACCCGCTTGCCCCGGACCTCCAGCTCGTAGGAATCCAGGTTGATCACCAGGCCGTCGAAGGAGAGGCAGCGGGTCTTCTCCTCCTCGTCCCCCAGGCGGCGGAGGACGGCGTGGACCCGGGCCAGCAGCTCCTTCATCTCAAAGGGTTTGACGATGTAGTCGTCGGCCCCCATCTCCAGGCCGGTGACCTTGTCGGTGGTCTCCCCCTTGGCGGTGAGCATGATGATGGGGGTCTTGTCGGTCTCCCGGATCTTGGCGCAGACGGCCCAGCCGTCCATCACCGGGAGCATGATGTCCAAAAGGACCAGGTCGGGGCGGAAGAGGCGGTAAAGCTCCAGGGCTTTGCCGCCGTCCTCGGCGATCATGGTCTCGTAGCCTTCCTTTTTCAGATAGAGGTTGATGAGCTCGGCGATGTTGCTCTCATCCTCTACGATGAGTATTTTCCTTGCCATGGGGACACCTGCTTTCTGTGGAAAAAATCAAGATGGGGTTAGGATATCAAAAAAGTTTGAACAAATCATGTGTTTTGAAGGAAAAATTTCTCCCTTTGTATTATGGCATAGCGGAAAAGCGCCGTCAAGGGAATAACGCCCTGCCTGGGGGGCATCCTAGGGGCAGACCTCGGAGAAAGGAGATGCACCCATGAACCAGAAGAAGGACAACAAGCCCTGCGGCGGCCAGTTCCCCAAGGAGCAGGGCCAGCGGAAGCAGGGCAGAAAGCAGAGCGGCTTTGGCGCCGGCCAGGAAAAGGGCGGCGAGCAGACCGGGAAGTAAAACGGCATCCAGCGGATGGCCGGTTTTTTAGGACAGCCGGTCCCCCCTTGGCGGGGGGGCCGGCTTGTGCTATAATCGGGGCAACCATAATGGGGGGAGGCGGAGCGCATGGATCAAAAGCAGCGGCTGGAACTGGCCCAGGTGTTGAAACTCTCCCCCTCCCTGCTCCAGTCCATGGGGATTTTGCAGATGACCACCCTGGAACTGGCGGACTACTTAAAGGACCTGGCCCTGGAAAATCCGGTGATGGAGGAGGCCCCGCCGGGGGAGGAGACCCTCTCCTGGGAGGCCTTTGCCAGCCGGGTGCCCTGGCTGGCGGGGGAGAGCGGCCCCGCCGGCGGGGCTGGCCAGGGAGAGCCGGGCCGGCGGGACCGGGAGCCCGACTCCTTGGAATTCCTCCTGGAGGAGCAGCTGGACCGGCTGGGGCTGGAGGGGCCCCTGGACGCCCTGTGCCGGTATCTGGTGGGGCTGCTGGATGACCGGGGCCGGCTGGACCCCGAGGAGCTGGCGGACCTGGCCCGGGCCGGGGTGCCGGAGGACTTGCTGGAGCGGGGGGTGGAAACCCTCCAGGCCCTGGAACCGGCGGGGGTGGGGGCCCGGAGCACCGGGGAGTGCCTGGCCCTTCAGCTCCGGCGGCGGCCGGGGGACCACGCCGTGGCCCTGGCCATCTGCCAGCAGGGCCTGGACCTGCTGGCCCGGGAGCAGTACGGGGCCCTGGCCAAAAAGCTGGGGGTGTCCCAGAAGGCGGTCCAGGCGGCGGCCCGGACCATCCGGGGACTGGACCCCAACCCCGTGGGGGACCTGGTCCCCCAGGAGCCGGTGGGGTACCTCCGCCCCGACGCCTGGGTGGCGGAGCTGGACGGCCGGCTCCAGGTCTTTGTGAACCAGTGGGACCTGCCCCGGTTTGCCCTCAGCCGGGACTACCTGGCCCTGGCCCAGGGGGAGCAGACGGGGGAGACGGCGGAGTACCTCCGGGAAAAGATCCAGCAGGCCCGGTGGGTGCTCCAGTGCGTCCACCGGCGGCAGGAGACCTTGGAGCGCTGCCTCACCGCCCTGGTGGCTGCCCAGGAGGACTTTTTCCGGGGCAGGACCGCCGCCCCGGCGCCGCTGCTGGGGCGGGAGCTGGCGGAGGGGCTGGGGGTCCACCCCTCCACGGTGAGCCGGACCCTGGGGCACAAGGTGCTCCAGTGCCGGCAGGGGGTCTTCCCCGTCCGGTGGTTCTTTGGCCGGGCGGTGGGGCGGGGGCTCTCCGCCCGGGGGGCCCAGGCCCGCATCGCCCAGCTGGTGCGGGAGGAGGACCCGGCGCACCCTTACAGCGACCAGGCCCTGGCCGACCTGCTGGCCGGGGAGGGCCTTTCCCTGGCCCGGCGGACGGTGGCCAAATACCGCCAGGCCCTGGGGCTGCCGCCGGCCTGGCGGCGGAAAGGGGGACGGGGGACGCCCCGTTGACACCCCCGCATCCATTTGATATGGTAAAAGAAACGCGAGGTGATTTGCCATGGAACGCGATCGGGTCTATCTCCCGGAAAACACAGCCTATCCCACGGTGCCGGACCAGCTGGCCACCCTGCCCAGCCTCTTCGCCATCCTGGAGAGCTCCTTCGACGGGATCTTTATCACCAACGGCCACGCCATCCCCCTGTGGGTCAACCACTCCTATGAGGTGATCTCCGGCCTGACCGCCCGGGACGTGTTGGGGGTCCCCATGGCGGAACTGGTCCGCCGGGGCACCATCTCCAACTCCGCCACCCTCCAGGCGTTGAAGATCGGCCGCTCCTTCACTACCAACCAGTCCTTCACCACCGGCAAGCAGGCGGTGGTCACCAGCACCCCCATCTACGACCACAACGACCAGGTCTGCCTGGTGGTCACCAACGTCCGGGACATCTCCGAGCTGGTCACCCTTCAGGACACCCTGGACCAGCAGAATCGCCTGGCCGCCCGCTATCAGCAGGAGATCGAGGTGATCCGGGGACAGCTGCTGGGCTCCTCCCAGATGGTGGCGGAGGACCCGGCCACCCTGAACCTGCTGCGCATCGTGGGCCGGGCCGCCCAGCTGGACACCGCCATCCTCATCCAGGGGGAGACCGGCGCCGGCAAGGAGCGCATCGCCTCCTACATCCACCAGTCCTCCCCCCGGGCCCGGAAGAACTTCATCCGGGTCAACTGCGGGGCCATCCCCGAGAGCCTGGCGGAGAGCGAGCTCTTCGGCTATGAGCGGGGGGCCTTTACCGGGGCCAACCGGGAGGGGAAGGCCGGCCTGTTTGAGGTGGCCAACGAGGGGACCATCTTTCTCGACGAGGTGGGGGAACTCTCCCTGGCCACCCAGACCAAGCTCCTCCGGGTCCTCCAGGAGAAGGAGCTCACCCGGGTGGGGGGCAGCAAGCCCATCTCCGTGGACGTCCGGGTCATCGCCGCCACCAACCGGGATCTGCAGAAGTGCGTCACCGAGGGGACCTTCCGGGAGGACCTTTTCTACCGCCTGAGCGTCTTCCCCGTGTGGGTGCCCCCCCTGCGGGAGCGGAAGGGGGACATCCCCAAGCTGGCCCGGTCGGTGATCGACGAGCTCAACCACTCCTATGAACACAAAAAGACCATCACTCCCGCCGCCGAGGCCCTCCTCCTCCAGTACCCCTGGCCGGGCAACGTCCGGGAGCTGCGCAACGTCATGGAGCGGGCCTTCATCATCAGCGACGGGGAGCAGATCCAGCCCCAGGACCTGGCCATTCTGGACGGGGGACACAACACCCCCCAGGGATTCACCCCCATGGAGCAGGTGGCCCCCCAGGAGGGGGGACCGGCCCTCACCGGGGAGCCCCTCCAGGTCCAGGTGGACCGCTTTGAGGCCGGGCTGATGGCCCAGGCCATGGCCAGAGCCCCCTCCCTGCGGGCCGCCGCCCGGCTGGTCCAGATGGACCCGGCCACCTTCCTCCGGCGGAAGAAAAAATTCCAGGACCAGGGGCTCCTGCCGCCGGACTGATTTGATTTTGAAACAGTGTTTTTGGGTGCTGGTGTTTTGATTTTGAAATATATTTCAGTTATGAAACTTCTTTTTAGGGAGTTTGCACAAGCTAACTGGAGAGGGCTGGAAGAGATTGCCCTTTTCTGCCAAAAGGATCCCGGGAAACCACCCCCACGCGGGGGGGTTCCCGGGATTTTTTGCGTTTTTTTCGGGGTTTTTCCGAAAAATTTTTGCTTTGTCTGTGATTTTGTCACAGTTGGCACGTAGATTGCTTGTATATTAGGGCGAGCCTGCCGAATTAGACCCCTCCATTTTTCGCTGACAAGAGAGGACCCCCAAGATCCTGGCAGTCCATGATTCCAACGTCCCAAATTTGAGTAGAAAAGAAAGGAAGTAAACATTATGGCACTGATGACTGGCAACGAATATATCGAGAGCCTGCGGGCCCTGAACCTGCGCGTGTACATGTTTGGCAAGAAGATCGAGAACCCTGTGGATGACCCCATCCTCCGCCCCTCGGTCAACTCCGTGAAGATGACCTATGACCTGGCGCAGTCCCCCAACTACAAGGAACTGATGACCGCCACCTCCAACCTCACCGGCGAGACCGTCAACCGCTTCACCCACATCCACCAGTCCACCCAGGACCTGATCAACAAGGTGAAGATGCAGCGCCTGCTGGGCCAGGTCACCGGGGCCTGCTTCCAGCGCTGCGTGGGCATGGACGCCATCAACGCCGTGTACAGCACCTCCTATGAGATCGACCAGAAGTACGGCACCAAGTACCACGAGAACTTCCTGAAGTTCATGGTGGAAGCCCAGAAGAACGACTGGACCATCGACGGCGCCATGACCGACCCCAAGGGCGACCGCTCCCTGCCCCCCCACAAGCAGCCCGACCCCGACATGTTCATGCGGGTGGTGGAGCGCCGGCCCGACGGCATCGTGGTCCGGGGCGCCAAGGCCCACCAGACCGGTATGTGCAACTCCCACCAGGTGCTGGTGATGCCCACCCAGGCCATGGGTCCCGATGACAAGGACTATGCCATCTCCTTCTCCGCCCCCGCCAACGCCGAGGGCCTGTTCATGATCGTCGGCCGCCAGAGCTGCGACACCCGCAAGCTGGAGGGCACCGACATCGACGTGGGCAACTCCCAGTTCGGCGGCGTGGAGCTGCTGGTGGTCTTTGACGACGTGTTCATCCCCAACGAGAACATCTACCTCAACGGCGAGACAGAGTTCGCCACCATGCTGGTGGAGCGCTTCGCCGGTTACCACCGCCAGAGCTACGGCGGATGTAAGGTGGGCGTGGGCGACGTGCTCATCGGCGCCGCTGCCGTGGCCGCAGACTACAACGGCGTGCCCAAGGCCAGCCACATCAAGGATAAGATCATCGAGATGATCCACCTCAACGAGACCATGTATTCCTGCGGCATCGCATGTTCCGCCGAGGGCACCAAGACCGCCTCCGGCAACTACCTCATCAACCTCCTGCTGGCCAACGTCTGCAAGCAGAACGTCACCCGCTTCCCCTACGAGATGGCCCGGATCGCCGAAGACCTGGCCGGCGGCGCTGTGGGCACCTGCCTGTCCGACGCCGACCTCAAGGGCGAGTTCACCGGCCCCTGGGTCCAGAAGTACATGAAGAACGGCACTGGCACCACCGCCGAAAACCGCATGCGCATCCTCCGCCTCATTGAGAACCTCTCCCTGGGCGCCGGGGCTGTGGGTTACCGCACCGAGTCCCTCCACGGGGCTGGCTCTCCCCAGGCCCAGCGGGTCATGATCGCCCGCCAGGGTGACATCGAGGGCAAGAAGCTGCTGGCCAAGCGCATCGCCCACGTAAAAGAAGACTAACGAAGCAACTTAACTTGGAATCCCCACGAAACAGGAGGCAAACCCGATGACTTCAACCACGAAACTGGAACAACTGCTGGATGAACTGGTCCGCCCCGCCCTCCGTGCCCACGGAGGCGACGCCGAACTGGTGAGCTTCCAGGACGGCATCCTCCGCCTGCGGATGCTGGGTCAGTGCGCCGGCTGCCCCGCCGCCACCATGACCAACGAAACCCTCATTGAGGGACAATTGATGCCTCTGCTTCCAGATCTGAAAGAGGTCATCCTGGTCCACACCGTGGACGATTCCCTGCTGGCCCAGGCCCGGGCGCTGATGAAGCGCGCCCGGGCCCACGGCCAGAGCTGAAAGGAGACACCCCATATGGATTGGAAAACCTGGTATCAAGAGCACTGCTGCACCGCTGAAGAGGCCGTCCGCCGCATCCAGTCCGGCGACCGGGTGGTGGTGGCCCACGCCACCGGCGAGCCCTCCTATATCCTGGACGCCATGGTGGCCAACGCCGCCCAGTATGAAAACGTGGAGATCGTCCACATGGTGGCCATGGGCAAGGCAGAGTACTGCAAGCCCGAGTATGACCGCAACTTCCACCACAATAGCTTTTTCCTGGGGGCCACCACCCGGGCCGCCGCCGCGGAGGGCCGGGCCGATTTCACCCCCGTGTTCTTCTCGGAGATCCCCTCCGTCCTGGAGGAGATCCTCCACCCCAATGTGGCCATGATCCAGGTCTCTCCCCCCGATGAGCACGGCTACGTCAGCCTGGGCGTCTCGGTGGACTATACCAAAACCGCCGCCGAGGTGGCCGACCTGGTCATCGCCCAGGTGAACAAGCAGATGCCCCGCACCTTGGGGGATGCTTTCCTCCACGTCACCCAGCTGGACTGCATCGTGGAGACCGACTTGCCCGTCATCGAGCTGGCGCCCCCCAAGATCCGGGACGTGGAGCGGGGCATCGGCAAGAACGTGGCCCAACTCATCCGGGACGGCGATACCCTTCAGCTGGGCATCGGCGCCATCCCCGACGCTGTGCTCCTCTTCCTGAAGGAGAAGAACGACCTGGGCATCCACTCCGAGATGTTCTCCGACGGCGTGGTGGAGCTGGTGGAGGCCGGCAACATCACCAACCAGAAGAAGACCCTCCACCGGGGCAAGAGCGTGGCCACCTTCCTCATGGGCACCCGCCGCCTCTATGACTACGTGGACAACAACCCCGCCGTGGCCATGTACCCCGTGCAGTACGTCAACGACCCCTACGTCATCGCCCAGAACGACAACCTGGTGTCCATCAATTCCTGCGTCCAGATCGACATCATGGGCCAGGTGGTGTCCACCTCCGCCGGGCTGCGGCAGATCTCCGGCGTGGGCGGCCAGATCGACTTCGTCCGGGGGGCCAACATGAGCAAGGGCGGCCGGGCCATCATGGCCATGCCCTCCACCACCGGGGGCGGGAAGATCTCCAAGATCGTCCCCTTCCTGGACCAGGGCTCCGCTGTGACCACCTCCCGCAACGACGTGAACTACGTAGTCACCGAGTACGGCATCGCCCAGCTGCGGGGCAAGAACCTCCGCCAGCGGGCGGAAGAGCTCATCGCCATCGCCCACCCCGACTTCCGGGACGAGCTGCGGGCCGAGTTCCGCCGCCGCTATCCCAGAGACTATTGAACGCCGGACACGGTTCCGGAGAGGAACCGACAAAGATAACCCCATCCTGACAAAGAAAGGCGAGGTGCTATCCAATGACCCAATTTGAAGTCAAGCCCACCATTCAGATCTGTGACACCTGCGCAGAGCTGGCCCAGGCCTTTGAACTGGGCCCCAAGGACCTGATCCTGACCAACGAATACATCTACAACCCCTACTTCGGGCCCCTGAACCTGCCCTGCCCTACCATCTTCCAGGAGAAGTATGGCACCGGCGAGCCCTCCGACGAGATGGTCGCCGCCATCTACAACGACATGCCCAAGGACGTCACCCGGATCATTGCCGTGGGCGGCGGCACCGTGGTGGACATCGCCAAGGTCCTCAGCCTGAAGACCGTGACCCCCATCCTGGACCTGTACGACGGCAAGATCCCCCTGGAAAAGGGCAAGGAGCTGGTCCTGGTGCCCACCACCTGCGGCACCGGCAGTGAGGTCACCAACCTGTCCATCCTGGCCCTGATCTCCCTGAACACCAAGAAGGGCCTGGGCGCCCCCTGCATGTTCGGCGACAAGGCTGTGCTGGTGCCGGAGCTGCTGAAGACCCTGCCCCTGTCCGTCTTTGCCACCAGCTCCATCGACGCGCTGATCCACTCCATCGAGTCCAGCCTGTCCCCCAAGGCCAACCCCATCACCGAGCTGTTCGGGTACAAGGCCATTGAGATCATCCTCAAGGGGTACATGGAGATCCGGGACAAGGGCCCCGAGGCCCGCATCCCCCTGCTGAAGGACTTCCTCCTGGCCAGCACCTATGGCGGCATCGCCTTCGGCAACGCCGGTTGCGCCGCCGTCCACGCCCTGAGTTATCCTCTGGGGGCGGCCTATCACGTGCCCCACGGGGAGTCCAACTACGCCATGTTCACCGGCGTGATGAAGAAGTACATGTCCATCCGCACCGACGGGGCCATCGCCAAGCTCAACGCCTACATGGCCGGCATCCTGGGCTGCGGCGTGGACAAGGTCTACGAGGCCCTGGAGGATCTGCTGAACAACCTGCTGCCCAAGAAGGCCCTCCACGAGTACGGCATGAAGGAGAGCGAGCTGGAGGAGTTCACCGACTCCGTCATCGCCAACCAGCAGCGGCTGCTGAACAACAACTTCGTGCCCCTGAGCCGCCAGGACATCCTGGACATCTACACCAGCCTGTATTGATCCCATTGGAATGTGTCACGGCCAGGCCGTGAGCAGATAGCGACCCTTTCCACCAGATCAGCAACAAGGAAAAGAAAAAAGAAAGGACGGAATTGCAAAATGTTACGTACTGACCTGCCTAAGATCATCACCGACACGCTGCCCGGTCCCAAGGCTCAGGCCATCATCGACCGCCGGGCCAACATCGTCCCCGACGCCATCCGCTGCGTCTATCCCGTGGTCATCGCCAAGGGCGAGGGCGCCATGCTGGAAGACGTGGACGGCAACCGCTTCCTGGACTGGATCGGCGGCGTGGGCGTGCTGAACATCGGCTACTCCCATCCCGAAATCGTGGAGGCCGTGAAAGCCCAGTCTGAAAAGTATTTCCACGGCATGTTCAACATCGTCACCCACGAAGGCTATGTGGCCCTGGCCGAGAAGCTGGCCGCCATCGTCCCCGTCAAGGGCGACAAGAAGCGTGCCTACTTCGCCAACTCCGGCGCCGAGGCCGACGAGAACGCCGTCAAGGTGGCCCGCGGCTACACCAAGCGTCCCAACATCATCACCTTTACCGGCGCATTCCATGGCCGCACCCTGCTGACCATGACCATGACCGCCAAGAAGGCCTATGCCACCGACATGGGCCCCCTGGCTGAGGGCGTGTATCGTGCACAGTTCCCCTATTTCTACCGCAACCCCGCTGAGATGACCGAAGCAGAGGCCATCCAGTACTACATCAACAGCATCTATGACATCTTCGAGGAAGGCACCGCCGCCGACACCGTGGCTGCCATCGTGGTGGAGCCCCTCCAGGGCGAGGGCGGCTTCATCCCCGCCCCCATCGCCTGGGTGAAGGCCCTGCGGAAGGTCTGCGACGACCACGGCATCCTCCTCATCGCCGACGAAGTGCAGAGCGGCTTCTGCCGGACCGGCCGGATGTTTGCCGTTGAGTACTGGGCCGAGGCCGGCGTGCAGCCGGATATCCTGGCCACCGCCAAGTCCATCGCCGCCGGCATGCCCATCAGCGCCATCGTGGCCCGGGAGGAGATCATGCAGGCGGTGCCCGCCGGCACCATCGGCGGCACCTTCTGCGGCAACGCCGTGGCCTGCGCCGCCGCCCTGAAGACCATCGAGATCATGGAGCGGGACCACCTGGCCGACCGTTCCCTGGAGATCGGCAAGATCGTCACCGACCGCTATAACCAGTGGAAGGACAAGTACGACGTCATCGGCGACGTCCGCGGCATGGGCGCCATGATCGGCCTGGAGTTCGTCAAGGACAGAAAGACCAAGGAGCCCAACGGCGAGCTGGTTTCCGCCATCGTTCAGGAGTGCGCCAAGAACGGCCTGATGGTGGAGAACTCCGGCCGCTGGGGCCAGGTCATCCGCTTCCTGGCGCCCCTGGTCATCACCGATGAGCAGCTGGAGTGCGGCCTGAACATCCTGGAGAAGGCCATCCAGACCTGCCTGAAGTAATTGGCCCGACAGCCAACGCATCCTGTCTTCTGATTTGCCGCGGGGAAGGGGTCCCCTTTCCCCGCGGCAGCGGACCTTGAAAACCGCATACTGCAACAAGTTCCACCCCAACTGAGAAAAAAGAGGTGTTTTATGAGCAACAATTCCGCTTCTGAAGTGAAAAAAGGCTTGAGTTCCTTTGACTTCTTCACCATCGGTTTCGGCGCCATCGTGGGCGTGGGCTGGGCCCTCTCCCTGAACAACTGGATGGCCAACAGCGGCGGCCCTGTGCCGGCGGC
>DXDK01000067.1 GCA_019115545.1 Candidatus Evtepia faecavium | reverse complement strand
GTTGGGGGTGGGGGTTTCGGGGAGGATGGTGTCCTTCCCCGAGGGGTTGGAGCGGAAGCAGAGCAGCCCGCCGATGGTGCCGTCGTACTCCGAGAGGAGCTTCTTGGCGTTGGCGCCGGGGTCATAGAGCTGGGCGTCCCCCCCCAGGCTGCGGGCGATGGGCACGAAGTGGCCGCTGTAGTTCACCCGGGCGATGACGGAGTAGCCGTCGGCCAGCAGTTCCTCCACCTGGGCCATCACCTCGGCGAAGGGGGTGGAGGTGGAGAAGAACGTCTGGTTGGTGAAGTAGAACCGGGGAGAGGTGTACCGGGTGATGAGGCCGAAGGACAGCAGGGCGTCCTGGGACCGGTCGGAGCTGTGGCTGATGTACCCCTGGGAGTCCAGCCAATCCCGCAGGGTGCCGGGGTTGAGATAGGCCGGGTCATAGACGTCGGAATGGCACATGAGGATGGCGATGGAGGTGATGAGGCAGCCGGAGCCGGACATGGTGTGCACATCCCCCAGAGCGGTGGGGCCCCAGGCGGGGTCGGCCTGCCGCCAGGTGGTGTAATCGGTGCTGTAGGACTTACCCTGGTAGGTGGAGGTCCCTGCGGCGCTGGCCACGGGGCAGATCCCCACCACCAGAACCACCGCCAGGACCCAGGCCAGGGCGCGGGTTCGTTTCACGAAGCGTACCTCCTTTGCGTGTGGATGGATATGGAACTTTCTCCTCAGTATGCCACATCTCTAACAAAATGTCCAGCAAAATGGGGGGATTTCCAGAAAAAGCCCCCCTTATAAAACAAAAGGAAACCCTTTGGAACACGGGTTTTTGGAGAAAAGGAGGAAAGGGTCCCCCGTTTCCGGCGGGGGACCCTTTCCTGGGAAGGCCGTCCAAGGGGTGCTTGGGGGCCTTAGTTGATCTTCAGATTCTCCCAGAGGGTGGTCATGTAGTCCAGCATGTCGTTGTCCAGGTTGCGGTAGGCCAGCTGGTTGTACTGGGTGGCGAAGTCCTCCCCCTCGGGGTAGAGGATGGCCATGGCCTCCTCGCCCATGTCGGCCTGATAGGTCTCGTTGTCATAGACGATGGAGTTGGGGGAGGCGTACCAGATGTACTCGGCGTTGGCGATGGCGGCCTCCTCGCCCAGCATGTAGTTGATGAAGATCTCCGCCAGCTCCTGGTTCTGGCAGCAGGAGGGGATGCACATGGCGTCCACGAAGTAGTTGGTGGGCTCGGGATAGTAGAACTGCAGGTCCACGGTGTCGGCCTGGGCCTCCTGCATGGTGAAGTAGTCCCCGGCGTAATAGGCGCCGATGGCGGCCTCGCCGGACTCCATGGCGTTGAAGATCTCGTCCATCACATAGCCCTTCACCAGGGGGCGCTGCTCCAGCAGGGACTCCAGGGCCTGGTCCCACTGGGCCTTGTCGGTGGTGTTCACGTCGATGCCTTCCTTGTACATGGCGGTGCCGAAGGCGTCCCGGGAGTTGTTGAACTGGAGGATCTTGCCGGCGTACTTCTCGTTCCACATCAGGTCCCAGGAGCCCACGTCGGCCTCGTCCACCTGGTTGGCGTCGTAGATGATGCCCACCACCCCGTAGGTGTAGGGGATGGAGTACTGGTCGTCGGGGTCATAGTACAGCCCGCGGAACTCCTCGGCGATGTACTGGTAGTTGGGGATGTTCTCAAAGTTCAGGGGCAGGAGCATGTCCTCCTCGGCCAGGCGGGCGATCATGTAGTCCGAAGGGATGATCACGTCGTAACTCACCGCGCCGCTCTTGAGCTTGGCGTACATGTCCTCGTTGCTGGCGAAGGTGGTGTAGTTGACCTCCACCTCCTGGCCATAGGTCTCCTGGTACCAGGACTCAAAGGCCTCGATGGTGTCCAGGGACCCGTCGGACCCGTCGGAGATGTATTCTCCCCAGTTGTAGACGTTGAGGGTGAGGGTGTCCCCTCCGCCGCCGCCGCAGCCGGTGAGACACAGGCTGCAGGCCAGCACGGCGGCCAGGGCCAGTGCGGTCAGCTTCTTTTTCATAGTGGTTCCTCCTTTTTTTCTCAGTGGGTGGTTGGGGTGGGTGCAAGCCGCTTCCGCGGCGGGGGTTACGGGGTCAGGACGGGGCGTGGGTCTTCTTCCGCCGGCGCTTGGGGGGGCGGGGGTCGTCCCGGTCCTTGTCGCTGCGGTCGGAGAGGTTGGTGAGCAGCAGCAGGAGCAGGATGACGAAGAAGATCAGGGTGGCCAGGGCATACATCTTGGGGGTCACCGTCTTCTTGGTCATGCTGTAGATGCGGATGGGCAGGGTCTCAAACCCATTGCCGCTGGTGAAATAGCTGATGACGAAGTCGTCCAGGGAGAGGGTGAAGGACATGATCAGCCCTGTGAGGATGCCGGGGAAGATCTCTGGCAGCTCCACCTTGGCAAAGGCCCGCAGGGGGGTGCAGCCCAGGTCCATGGCGGCCTCGGGGAGGGCGGGGTCCATCTGCCGCAGCTTGGGCAGCACCTGGAGGATGACATAGGGCAGGCAGAAGGTGATGTGGGCGATGAGCATGGTGCCGAAGTTCAGGCTGGTGCGCATGCCGATGAGCCGGCCGAAAAAGACGAACATGAGCATCAGGGAGATGCCGGTGATGATCTCGGGGTTCACCATGGGCAGGTTGGTCACCGTGTTCATGGCGGCCTTCATGTACTTGCTGCGCAGCTTGTTGATGCCCACGGCGGCGGCGGTGCCCATGAGGGTGGACAGCAGGGCGGCGCACAGGGCCAGGATCAGGGTGTTGCCCAGGGCCCCCAGGGTGTCCTCGTCGTGGAAGAGCTCCTTATACCAGTACAGGGAGAACCCGTCCAGCACCGAGAGGCTGTTGCCCCCGTTGAAGGAGAACACCAGCATGATGAGGATGGGGGCGAAGAGGAAGAGGAAGAGCAGGGCGGTGTAGAATTTGGCGATGGGTCGCATCTCTTACAGCCCCCCTTCCACGCGGCGGCCGGCCAGCTTGCGCATGACGGCCATGCACACCAGCAGCAGCACCATGAGCACGAAGGAGATGGCGGCGGCGAAGTGCAGGTTGTTGGCCACGTACTGCCCCTCGATGACGTCGCCGATGAGCATGATCTTGCCATCGCCCAGCTTTTGGGAGATGTAGAAGGTGCTCACCGAGGGGATCAGCACCATGGTGATGCCGGAGATCACCCCGGGCAGGCTCAGGGGCCAGATCACCCGCCGCAGCACCCCGAAGGAACTGCACCCCAGATCCCGGGCGGCCTCGATGAGGCGCTCGTCCATCTTGGCCATGATGGAGTAGAGGGGGAGGATCATGTAGGGGATGTAGTCATAGACCATGCCGATGACCACGGCGGCCTCCGTGCCGATGATGTGGATGTTGGGCAGGTGGAGGAGGGTGAGGAAGTTGTTGAAGATCCCCGTGTCCTGGAGAATGGTCATCCAGGCGTAGGTGCGGATGAGGAAGTTCATCCACATGGGGATCATGATGATGGTGAGGAAGATCTTCTGGGTGCGGGGCTTGGCCCGGGCCATGATGTAGGCCAGGGGATAGGCCAGCACCAGGCACACCAGGGTGGAGATGATGGCCAGCTTCAGGGACCGCCAGAAGATCAGCAGGTAGGTCCGCACCTCCTGGGAGGAGCCGTCCTCCTGGAACACCGTGGAGGTGGAGACGAAGAAGCGCTGGATGTTCTCCAGGGTAAAAGCGAAGTTGTCGTCGGTGAAGGCGTAGTAGGCCACGAACACCAGGGGGACCAGGATGAAGAGCACCGCCCACACCGTGTACGGGGCCAGGGAGAGGTGGTCGGCCCGGAGGACCCGGCGCTTCTCCTGGGAGAGGGTTTTGTTCATGTCTCATCCTCCTCCGGGGCCTCGGACAGCTCGTCCAGCTCGTTGGAGAAGGAGGAGTAATCCCCGTACAGGTCGGAGTACTCCGACTTCTTCATGATGTGGATGGCGTCGGGCTCCAGCTGGATGCCGATGCGCTCGTCCACGTCCACAAAGTCGGTGGTCTGGATCATCCACTTAAAGCCCCCCACGTCCACGATGATCTCGTAGTGGACCCCCATGAAGGTGACGGAGGTGACCAGGCCCGTGAGCTGCCCCTGCTCCACGGGGACGATGTCCACGTCCTCGGGGCGGACCACCACGTCCACGGGGACGTTTTTGCCAAAATCCTTGTCCAGGCACTGGAAGGTCTGGCCGGAGAAGGAGACCTTGTAATCCTCCAGCATGGTGCCGTCCAGGATGTTACTCTCCCCGATGAAGTCGGCCACGAAGGCGTTCTGGGGCTCGTTGTAGATGTCGATGGGGGTGCCGATCTGCTGGATCTTCCCCTCGGACATCACCACCACCGTGTCGGACATGGACAGGGCCTCCTCCTGGTCGTGGGTGACGAAGACGAAGGTGATGCCCGTCTGCTTCTGGATCTTCTTCAGCTCCACCTGCATGTCCTTGCGCAGCTTTAAGTCCAGGGCGCCCAGGGGCTCGTCCAGCAGCAGCACCTGGGGGTGGGCCACCAGGGCCCGGGCGATGGCCACCCGCTGCTGCTGCCCGCCGGAGAGGCGGGTGACGGCGCGGTTCTCAAACCCCTTCAGGGCCACCAGGGAGAGCATCTCGGTGACCTTGGCCTCGATCTCCGCCTTGGGGAGCTTTTTCTCCCGGAGGGGGAAGGCCACGTTCTCGAACACGTTCAGGTGGGGGAAGAGGGCGTACTTCTGAAAGACAGTGTTGACGTTGCGCTTGTAGGGGGGCACGTCGTTGATCTTGTTCCCCAGGAAGATGATCTCCCCGGTGTCGGGGGTCTCAAACCCGCCGATGAGCCGGAGCATGGTGGTCTTGCCGCAGCCGGAGGGGCCCAGGAGGGTGATGAACTCGTTGTCGTAGATATCCAGGTTCACGTTCTGGAGCACCGGGACCCCGTCGAAGGATTTGGTGATGTTTTTCAGCTCGATGATCTTTTTCATACGCACCCCTTCTCAATGCACAAAAAAAGTGACGGTACGCCGGCGGCATACAGTCACTTGGAAAAACGCTCCACAAAACATCACATTTCCAGGCAGGAAAAGGGGCGGGTGGAACATCGAGGTTGGAGAGTCTATATAGCAAAGAAACTTACTTTTACTACTCTTATTGACCATTTCACAAGTTTGCATGCCCGTTTCAGGCGCTGCGTGCCCGGCGGGGCACTGGTACTGGTTTATAGTTACCAACTTATAAAACTTGGGCTTTCAACCCAATCAATAAGGCAACAGAAGTTGCCGCCGCATCATGCGGAACTCGGCATTCGACCCGGCTGTCCGTGTGGCCTTAGCCATTGGGGGAGGCCCCCGCCGGCGGTCGCGTCTTGCTTTGGAAAGACTCAAGAAACCTGATGTTTCCAATTTAAGATGGGGGTATTTTAGCAGAAAAATGTCCGCCTGTCAAGATAAAAGAAATTCTGCCCCCAAAGGGCCGCTGCCGGCAAGGTTCGGCGCCCTGTGGCAGAGTTTGCCCCTTTGTGATAAGATAGCCTTGTGCCCCCACCCCGACAGGGGCAGGCGCTGCCCGGGTCGGAGTGGGGAGATCCCTTGCAGAAAGGAAGGAGAGACGCCATGGAACTGTGGGAAGCCATGGAGCAGCGGCACTCGGTCCGGGCCTATCAGGACCGGCCCATTGCCGGGGAAGTGAAAGAGGAACTGGAGGCATGGATCGCCCAATGCAACCGGGAAGGCGGGCTGCACATGCAGCTGATCCTGGACGAGCCCCGGGCGTTTTCCGGCGGGCTGGCCCGGTACGGCAAGTTTTCCGGGGTGCGCAATTACCTCGCGGTGGTGGGCCCCAAAGGCCCCGGACTGGAGGAGGCCTGCGGCTATTACGGGGAAAAGGTGGTGCTGAAGGCCCAGCAGCTGGGGTTGAACACCTGCTGGGTGGCCCTCACCTACCGAAAGGTGAAGGGCGCCTTTACCGTGGCCCCGGGGGAGAAGCTCTGCCTGGTGATCGCCGTGGGGTACGGGGCGACGGCCGGGGAACCCCACCGGGGGAAACGGCCGGAAGCCGTGATGCACAGCCCGGAACCCGTGCCGGACTGGTTCCTCCGGGGGATGGAGGCGGCCCTGCTGGCCCCCACGGCCATGAACCAGCAGAAGTTCCAGTTCCGGTTGGAGGGCTCTGTGGTGCGGGCCAGCCCCGGGCGGGGGTTTTATACCAAGATCGACCTGGGCATTGCCAAGTATCACTTTGAACTGGGGGCGGCCCCCGCCCCGTTTACCTGGGGATGATGCCGGCTGTTCTCCATCACGGGGCGGGCCGGGGTCACTCCGCCCCCCGGGCCAGGGCGTCCAGGGAGACTTGGGGGAAGTACTCCTCCACGAAGTCCACCGCCCCCACCGTCCAGGTGCGGCCGTTGAGGGGCTCTAAGCAGCCGGCGTCGGTGGTGAAGCGGAAGGAGAGCTGCCAGGAGCACAGGGCCTGGCCGTTGGTGCGGCCGTACTTCTTGTTCTCCCGGGCCCGGCCGTACTTCCCGTCCCCCAAAAGGGGGTGGCCGGCGGCGGCGAACTGGGCCCGGATCTGGTGGGTGCGGCCGGTGACCAGGCGGCAGGCCACCAGGGACAGCCCGTTCCCCCGGGCCAGGGTGCGGTAGAGGGTGACGGCGGTGCGCCCCCCGGGCACCGGCTTTTTGTGGACGGAGACCTGCTTTTTGGCCTCGTCTTTTAGAAGGTATCCCTCCAGCTTGCCCTGGGCGGGGGAGATGGCCCCCAGGATGAGGCAGAGGTAGGACTTCTCCACCTCCCGGTCCCGGATCTTCTGGTTCATGATCCGCAGGGTCTCGGCGTTCTTGGCGGCGATGACGATGCCCCCGGTGTTGCGGTCGATGCGGTTGCACAGGGCGGGGGCGAAGGCATTCTCCTGATAGGGGCTCCACTCCTTCTTTTGATAAAGGTAGGCCTGGATGTGGGTGATGAGGGTGTTCACCCGCTCCCCCTCGTCGGGGTGGACCACCAGGCCGGGGCGCTTGTTTACCAGCAGGAGGTTCTCGTCCTCATATAAAATATCCAGCTGGGGCTTGAAGACGGAGAGGAAGGCGTTCTCCGGGGTGGGGGCGTCGAAGAACTCGTCGTTGATGTACAGCTGGAGCAGGTCCCCCTTTACCAGGCGGGTGTCCCGCTTGGCCCCCTTGCCGTTGAGTTTCACCCGCTTGATGCGGATGTATTTCTGGGCCAGGGGGGCGGGGAGGAGGGGGAGGGTCTTGGCCAGCCACCGGTCCAGCCGCTGGCCGGCGTCGTTGGGGCCCACGGTGAATTCCCGCATGGAACCACGACCTTTCTGGAGGAAATTCCCTCTTGACGGCGGCCGGAAACAGGTGTATCCTACTATTTTGGCGGCCGCCCAAGGGGGCGGGGGAGGGCATCTCTCCCAAATTACCGCCATTATACCATCCCACCGCGAAAAAATGAAGAAAAGTATTTGACAAGCGTACTTTTTTTTGTTAGAATACCCCCTGTACCATGTGAGGAGTATGCTATGCGACTGAACCTTCGGGAGATCATCCATGTACCCGGTGCCAGCCTCCCCTTCCAGTTTTCCCTGGATCTCAGTGGGGAGGATTTCTTCGGGGAACATCCCATCACCCACCCGGTCACCGTCACCGGCAGCGTGAAAAACGTGGCCGACGTGCTGATGCTGGAGGGGGAAGCCCGTTCCCTTCTGGAGGAGACCTGCGACCGCTGCATGGCCCCCTTTACCCGGGAGAAAACGGTCCCCCTGCAGTTTCTGCTGGCGGAGTCTTTGGAAAACGAGGAGGACGACGACATCGTCCTGCTGGAAGACGGCGAGGTGGACGTGGGCCAGCTGGCTTACACCGCCTTCATCCTAAACATGGACACGAAACACTTGTGCTCAGAAGACTGCAAGGGACTTTGCCCCGGCTGTGGCGTCAACCTCAATGTGGAGCCCTGCCGGTGTAAGAAGCAGGCCGATCCCAGATGGGCCGCTCTCGAGCAGCTGCTTAATAAAAACTGAGTAGTACCCAATCCACTTTGCCCGGCCAGGGCATCACCAAGGAGGTGTCTCGAAATGGCGGTTCCGAAGAGCAAAGTCTCCAAGCAGAGACGGGATAAGCGGCGTGCCAACTGGAAGCTGGCAGCTCCCGCAGTCACGACCTGCCCCAAGTGCGGCGCGTTCCGGCTGCCCCACCGGCTGTGCAAGGCCTGCATGACCTATGACGGCAAGGTGTTTGGTCAGGTTCAGGTCCCGGCGCAGCAGGAGAACTAATCGAGGAAAAGAAAGAGGGGTGCTGCCCCTCTTCTTTTTTTCCCTTTCCCGGGGCGCCCCCGGGGGAGAAGGAGGGAAACCCCATGGCAAAAAACCAGATCCAGTCCGTCGCCCCCGGCTCTCCCGCCCACCAGGCGGGGGTCCGCCCGGGGGAGTGCCTGGCGGCGGTGAACGGCCACCCCATCGTGGACGTGCTGGACTATAAATACCATTCCTATGACCCGGAGCTCACCCTCACCCTGACCTCCGAGGCGGGGGAGCGCAGGGTGGAACTGGTCAAGGACGTGGGGGAGGATTTGGGCCTCACCTTTGCCACCTACCTCATGGACCGGGCCCGGTCCTGCGCCAACCACTGCGTCTTCTGCTTCGTGGACCAGATGCCGCCGGGGATGCGGGAGAGCCTGTACTTCAAGGACGACGACGCCCGCCTGTCCTTCCTCATGGGCAACTACATCACCCTCACCAACCTCAGCCGGCGGGAGCTGCAGCGGATCTGTGAGCTGCACATCTCCCCCATCAACATCTCCGTCCACGCCACGGACCCGGAGGTGCGCCGGCTGCTGCTGGGCAACCAGCGGCGGGGGGGCGAGTGCCTGGAGCACATGCGCACCTTCGCCCAGGCGGGGATCGTGATGAACTGCCAGATCGTGGCCTGCCCGGGGCTCAACGACGGGGCCGTCCTCCAGCGGAGCATGGAGGACCTGGCCGCCCTCTATCCCCAGGTGAAGAGCGTGTCGGTGGTGCCGGTGGGCCTGACGAGGCACCGCCAGGGGCTCTATCCCCTGCGCCCCTATACCCCGGAGGGGGCCGGGGCGGTGGTGGACCAGGTGGAGGCCTTCGCCGCCCGGTGCCTGGCCCAGCGGGGCAGCCGGATCTTCTGGTGCTCCGATGAGTTCTATCTCCAGGCGGGGCGGGCCCTGCCGGAGGATGGGTTTTACGAGGAGTACACCCAGCTGGAAAACGGCGTGGGGATGCTCCGCCTGCTGGAGACCGAGTGGAGGGGCGCTGTGATGACCGCCCCGGAGGTCCTCCCGCCGGTGGCCCCCTTTTCCATCGCCACCGGGGTGGCGGCCGCCCCTTTCCTGCGGGAAATCATTGACAGCGGGGCGGCAACATGCCATACTAAATTAGATTACCAGGTGTACCCGGTGAAGAACCACTTCTTCGGGGAGACCATCACCGTGGCGGGGCTGCTCACCGGCCAGGACCTGCTGGCCCAGCTGAAGGGCCGGAACCTGGGCACCCGGGTGCTGCTGCCCCAGAACACCCTCCGCCACGGGGAGACGGTGTTCCTGGACGACATGACGGTGGAGGAACTCTCCCAGGGCCTGGGGGTGCCGGTGGTCCCGGTGGACCAGGACGGCTTCGCCCTCTTTGAGGCCATCTTCGGGGTGTGAGTTCCCCTGTATCGATTCCATAACAAAGGAGGTCACCCCAATGGCAAAACCTCTGGTCGCCATCGTGGGCCGGCCCAACGTGGGCAAGTCCATGCTCTTCAATAAACTGGTGGGCCGCCGGCTCTCCATCGTGGAGGACACCCCCGGCGTCACCCGGGACCGGCTGTATGCCGAGTGCGAGTGGCGGGGGCGGACCTTTGACCTGGTGGACACCGGCGGCATCGAGCCGGGCACCACCACCAAGATCCTCTCCTTCATGCGCAAGCAGGCGGAGATCGCCATCCAGAACGCCACGGTGATCGTCTTCCTGTGCGACATCAAGACCGGCCTCACCGCCGCTGACCAGGACGTGGCCAACATGCTCCTCCGGGCCCGGAAGCCCGTGGTGCTGGCGGTGAACAAGATGGACCAGGTGGGCATGACCAACCCGGACATCTACGAGTTCTATAACCTGGGCCTGGGGGACCCCATCGCCGTCTCCGCCGTCCACGGCCACGGCACCGGGGACCTGCTGGACGCCTGCTTTGAACACTTCCCCCCCGAGGAGGAGGAAGAGGAGGATACCGACCTCATCAAAGTGGCGGTCATCGGCAAGCCCAACGTGGGCAAGTCCTCCCTCATCAACCGGATTCTGGGGGAGGAGCGGGTCATCGTCTCCGACATGGCAGGTACCACCCGGGATGCGGTGGACAGCTATTTCGAGAACGAAACCGGCAAGTTCCTCTTCATCGACACCGCCGGTATGCGGAAAAAGGCCAAGGTCACCGACCAGATCGAGAAGTTCTCCGTCCTCCGGGCGGCCATGGCCATTGAGCGGTCCAATGTGTGCCTCATTATGATCGACGCCAACGAAGGGGTCACAGAGCAGGACACCAAGGTGGCCGGCATGGCCCACGAGGCGGGGAAGGCCTGCATCCTCGTGGTCAACAAGTGGGACGCGGTGGAAAAGGACGACAAGACCATGGACAAAATGCGCCAGGACATCCGCCGGGATCTGGCCTACATGACCTATGCCCCCATCCTGTTCATCTCCGCCCTCACCGGCCAGCGGGTGGACCGGCTGTTCCAGCTGATCCAATATGTGGACGACCAGGCGGCCATGCGCATCACCACCGGGATGCTCAACAGCTTCCTGGCCGACGCCACCGCCCGGGTCCAGCCCCCCACCGACAAGGGCAAGCGGCTGAAGATCTATTACATGACCCAGGCGGGGGTGCGCCCGCCCCACTTCGTGTTCTTCTGCAACGACGCCAAGCTCTTCCACTTCTCCTACCAGCGCTACCTGGAGAACCAGATCCGGGCCACCTTCGGCCTGGAGGGCACCCCCATCCGGCTGACCGTCCGGCAGCGGGGCGACAAGGAGGACTAAACCCATGGGTTTGACAGAAAGTACCGTTTCCCTGCTGGCCTCCTGGGGGGCCGGCGTCCTCCTGCCCGCTGTGGTGACGGCGGTGATCGCCTACCTCTGCGGCTG
Organism: Candidatus Evtepia faecavium; assembly: GCA_019115545.1. Classification (GTDB taxonomy): domain Bacteria; phylum Bacillota; class Clostridia; order Oscillospirales; family Oscillospiraceae; genus Evtepia; species Evtepia faecavium. The sequence goes on along the minus strand of DXDK01000067.1, from coordinate 12,142 downwards.
CTTCAACGGGGCGGTGATCGTCTCCAAGTACATCCTGCGGGACGACGTGCGCGGCCACGGCAGCGGCAACGCGGGGCTGACCAATTTCTACCGCACCTTTGGCGGGCCGCTGACCTTTGTGGTCATCCTCACCGACGTGCTCAAGGCGGTGGTGGCGGTGCTGGTGGGGGTGTTCCTCGTGGGCCAGCTGCTGCCTGTCGATGGCGCGGGGGCCCAGGCGGCGGCCGCCGCCCTGGCCAAGTACTGGACGGGCCTGTTCTGCCTGCTGGGGCACATGTTCCCCTGCATGTTCCAGTTCAAGGGGGGCAAGGGTATCCTCTCCGGGGGGACCATCGCCATCATGATCGACTGGCGGGTGGCCCTGGTGGTGTGGGGCTGCTTCCTGGTGCTGGCGGTGCTCACCCGGTACGTGTCCCTGGGGTCCAGCGCCGCGGGGGCGGCCTTCCCCATTGCCACCGGGGTGGTGTACCAGGACGTGCTCCTGCTGGTGATGGGCCTGTTCATCGGCGGGCTCATCGTGTGGAAGCACCGGGGGAACCTCCAGCGCCTGGCAGCGGGGACGGAGTCCAAGTTCCATTTCCATCGAAGCTAGTGCCCGCCTGGAAGACGGGGCGGAAACCATAGAAACGAGGTGCCAGTGATGAAGATTGCTGTGTTGGGCAGCGGCGGCTGGGGGACGGCCCTGGCCATGCTGCTGGAGGAGAACGGCCACCAGGTCACCCTGTGGTCCTTCCTGGAGGAGGAGTCCCGGCGGCTCCGGGAGACGGGGGAGAACCCCCTCCTGCCCGGGGTGAAGCTGCCGGCGGGGCTGGGCTATACCTGGGACCTGGCCTGCGTCCAGGGCTGTGACGTGGTGGTCCTGGCAACCCCCTCCTTCGGGGTGCGGGCCACAGCGGGGCAGATCGCCCCCCTCCTCTCCCCGGAGACCACCCTGGTCTCCGTGTCCAAGGGGATTGAAAAGGGGAGCTTTTTGCGGATGAGCGAGATCGTCCGCCAGGAGACGGGGGACCGCTGCCCGGTGGTGGTCCTCTCCGGCCCCTCCCACGCCGAGGAGGTGGCCCGGAAGGTGCCCACCGCGGTGGTCTCCGCCAGCCCCAGCCGGGCCGCGGCGGAGCGGGTCCAGGACCTCTTCCTCAACGACCACTTCCGGGTGTACAGCAGCAGCGACGTGGTGGGGGTGGAGCTGGGCGCCGCCCTGAAGAACGTCATGGCCCTGTGCACCGGCTGCTGCACCGGCATGGGCTATGGGGACAACACCAAGGCCATGCTCATGACCCGGGGCCTGGCGGAGACCGCCCGGCTGGGGGTGGCCCTGGGGGGCCGGCGGGAGACCTTTGCCGGCCTGGCCGGCATGGGGGACCTCATCGTCACCTGCACCTCCCTGAACTCCCGGAACTACCGGGCAGGCATTCTCATCGGCCAAGGGGTCCCCGTTCCGGAGGCCATCCAGCGCATCGGCGCCGTGGTGGAGGGGTACTACGCCGTGGACGCCGCCCGGGCCCTGGCGGACCGGGTGGGGGTGGAGATGCCCATCACCCAGGCGGCCTACGAGGTCCTCTACCAGAACCGGGACCCCAAGGAGGCCATCCTCACCCTGATGCGCCGGGAGAAGCGGCACGAGATCGAGGAGACCTGGGTTTGAATGGTTGAACCCGCTTGGCTGGGGTCCCAAATGTAAGGGATGGCAGCCGCGACGCTTTCCCTGGGGGAAATTTCAGAAATCTGTAAAATAAGACTTGCATTTTTCTCCGGTTTCTGCTATCATACTAACCGATGCTTTTTTAGTAATACACACAGGCGGCCTGCCGCCGGTGGAGTCATAGAACAGCGAGGAGGTTCAAGCGAATGGCTAAATGTGAATTTTGTAACAAGGGCGTTGTGTTCGGCATTCAGGTTTCCCACTCTCACCGCCGCTCCAACCGTCCCTGGAAGCCCAACGTAAAGCGCGTGAAGGCGATCGTCAACGGTACCCCGAAGCACGTCTACGTGTGCACCCACTGCCTCCGTTCGGGCAAAGTTACCCGCGCTGTGTAAGGCAGACAAACTGCGCTCAAAAAGCACAGGCTTTCGGCCTGTGCTTTTTTGCTGCCCAAATCCCCGCCGGGGCGCCCTTTTCCTTGCCAATCTTCCCGGTTCTATGGTATAATACCCCATATTCATTCACAAGGCCCGCCCGGGCCCCCGGCCCCGGCACCGCGGAAGAGGAGGAACTATGGCATCTCAGTCGGCAGTCAAACTGACCAAAGTGGTCGAGCGGTTTGAGCTGGAAGTGCTCAACCCCGGAAAGAACTACGATCGGTGCCTCGTGCGCGCCGACGATATCAACCGCCCCGCCCTGCAGATTCTGGGCTTTTTCGATTACTTCGCCCCCGGCCGCATCCAGGTCATCGGCAAGGTGGAGTGGACCTATCTGAACAACCAGACCCCCGAGGAGCGGCAGAAGTGCTTTGACGCCTTCTTCCACTTCCCCATCCCCGCCCTCATCCTCACCCGGAACCTGGAGCCCTTCCCGGAGCTGATGGAGATGGCCCAGAAGCACCAGCGGACCATCCTGCGCAGCAAGGAGGACACCTCCCTGTTCATCCCCAACCTCACCGATTGGCTCAAGGCCCGCCTCACCCCCCGGATCACCCGCCACGGCGTGCTGGTGGACGTGTACGGCGAGGGGGTGCTGCTCATGGGCGAGTCCGGCGTGGGCAAGAGCGAGACCGCCGTGGAGCTGGTGAAGCGGGGCCACCGCCTGGTGGCCGACGACGCGGTGGAGATCCGCCACATCGGCACCCGGCTGGTGGGCTCGGCCCCGGAGCTCATCCGCCACTACATCGAGCTGCGGGGCATCGGCGTGGTGGACATCCAGCAGCTGTTCGGCATGTCCGCCGTGCTGGAGGAGCAGGCCATCAACCTGGTGGTCAACCTGGAGCAGTGGAACGACCAGGTCTTCTACGACCGCCTGGGCACCAACGAGGAGTTCACCACCATCCTGGACATGAAGGTCCCCTCCATCACCATCCCCATCAAGCCCGGCCGGAACCTGGCCATCATCATCGAGGTGGCCGCCATGAACAACCGCCACAAGCGCATGGGCTACAACGCCGCCCAGGAGTTCGCCAAGCAGCTGGACGCCCACTTTGAGCAGATGATGCTGGACTCCCAGCTGGACGCGGCGGACGATTATGAGGAATACGAGAGCCTGCGGGGCGATGAGGAGGAGACAGATTGAACCGACATTCCCTTTTCCGCCTGCTGGCGATGACCCTGGCCCTCTCCCTGGCCCTGGGGCTGGCCGCCTGCGGCAGCACCGAGACCCAGGAGGGCGCCGCCCAGGAGACCCCGGCCCCCGCCGCTGAGGAGACCGCCGATGGCGGGGTGAACGTGAACTACGGCATCTCCAACCCCTGGGATTCCCTGATGCCCTACTACAGCGTCTCCGGCAGCAACTACTCCCGGATCATTTACGACAAGCTCTATGACCGGCTGGCCTATCTCCAGCCTGACGGCACCTGCGCCCCCCGGGCGGCCACCAGCTGGGAGAGCGCCGACGATGGCTATGCCATCCTCTTCCACCTGGATGAAACGGCCGCCTTCCACGACGGAACCCCCGTCACCGCCCAGCATTGGGTGGACACCATCGCCCTGGTGACCAATCCCGCCTGCAATGTGCTGGGGCGGGACACCTTCGCCGGCCTCACCGGCACCGACGAGACCGGCGCCGCCGTGGCCGGGGAGACCCTGGGGGCGGAGGCGGTGGATGAGACCACCCTGAAGCTTACCTTCCAGAACCCCGTGGACCCGGAGGAATTCCTGGTGGAGCACAACCGGGACCTCTACGTCCTGCCCACCCACCTGCTGGGGGACATTGCCCCCGAGGACCTGGTGACCGACGACTTCTGGCTCCATCCCGTGGGCTCCGGGCCCTGCAAGTTCGTCTCCGAGGTCTCCGGCAGCACCCTGGTGCTGGCGGCCAACGAGAACTACCAGCTGGGCGCCCCGGGGTTTGACACCCTCACCATCACCGTGATGGACAAGGCCAACCTCCTCACCGCCCTCATCGCCGGGGATCTGGACTACTACACCTTCGGCGGCAGCCTCTCCGAGGAGAACCGCCCCGTGGCGGAGCAGGCGGGCTTCACCGTCCAGGAGGGGACGGTCCCCGGCACCTTCTACGAGCTGATGCTCAACAACGAGACCCTGGACAGCCCCGCCCTGCGCCAGGCGGTGGCCCTCTCCCTGGACAAGCAGCTGCTGTGCCAGCAGAGCGCCGGCTCCCTGGGCACGGTGACCGACACCAGCATCCTCCCGGGCACGGACTACTCCCGCCCGGTGGGGGAGAGCTCCTATGACCCCGAGGGGGCCCGGGAACGGCTGGCCCAGGCGGGGTATGAGGGGGAGACCTTCTCCCTGGCCTGCACCAGCCAGCGGGCCAGCCTGGCCGCCCTGATCCAGCAGGACCTGGCCGCCGTGGGCATCCAGACGGAGATCGAGACGGTGGATTCCGCCACCCTCTTCGCCGGGATGAACGACGGCACCTATGACATGGCGGTGGCCAGCCATACCCCCAACAGCCTTCCCCTGTGGTTCACCGGCAGCCGCTTCACCGCCGACAACAACATCTTCCGGGTCCAGGATCTCAGCCACTACACCACCCTCCTCTCCGCCCTGGAGCAGGAGACCAACGCCACCGCCCGGATTGACCTGGTGGATGAGTGGGAGGCCTATCTCCAGGAGGAGATGCCCTTCGTCCCCCTGTGGTTTACCTATGCCCTTCACGTCCAGTCCAAGACGGTGAGCGGCATCGACTATCCCGCCGCCGCCTGCTGCAACGAGAACGTGTGGCAGTGGGAGAAGGGAGAGGCCTGAGCCTTTCCCCAATTTACAGCCTCCGTAGGGCCGCCTGAGGCGGCCTGTGCCCCTCCGGGGCCGGAAGTGTAGGAGGAACCTTCTTTGGCAAACTATATCGTAAAACGTGTGCTGGGTGCCCTGCCGGTGTTCTTCGGCATCACCCTACTGGTATTCATCCTCATCAACATGGCCCCTGCCACCATTGCGGACCTGGCAGGGGGAGAAGACGCCTCCAGCGCGGCCGCCCAGGCCGCGCTGGAGGCAAATCTCGGTCTGGACCAGCCCCTCCCCCTGCGGTACCTGCTGTGGCTGGGGGACCTGCTCCAGGGGGACCTGGGGGTGTCCTACCGCACGGGGCAGCCGGTGCTGCACATGGTGGCCCAGCGGGTGGTCCCCTCCCTGATCCTCACCGGCACGGGGGTGGCGGCGGCGGTGGCCATGGGCATACCCCTGGGGGTGCTGGCCGCCTGGAAGCCGGGGTCGAAGTGGAGCAAGCTGGCGGGGGGGCTCACCCTGCTGAGCTTCAGCGCCCCGGGGTTTTTCCTGTGCATCCTGGGGATCTTCTTCTTCTCCGTGGTGCTGGGGTGGCTCCCCGCCGCGGGGATGTACTCCGCCGGCAGCGGGGGCGGGGTGGGGGACCTGCTCCTCCACCTGATCCTCCCGGCGGGGGTGGTGTGCCTCAGCAGCCTGGGGAGCCTGGTGCGGCAGACGGCCTCGGCCTGCGGGGAGGTGCTGGGGGAGGACTACATCCGCACCGCCCGGGCCAAGGGCCTGCCGGAGAGGGCGGTGGTGTGGAAGCACGGTTTCCGCACCGCCCTTCTGCCGGTGGTCACCACCATCCTCAACCACATCCCCCACATCATCGGCGGGTCCCTGGTGGTGGAGCGGATCTTCGGCTGGCCGGGGATGGGGAGCCTGCTGTTCACCTCCATCTCCAGCCGGGACTACACCGTGGTCATGGGCATCACCGTGCTCATCGCCCTGGCGGTGCTGGTGACGGGGCTGCTGATGGACATTGTCTACCGCCTGGTGGATCCCAGCGTGGGTTGGGGAGGTGAGGGACGATGAGCCGGCAGCGCGCGATTTTGCGGGACTTCTGGGCCTGGCGGCCGGGGGCGGCTGCCAGCGTCTTCCTCTTGGTGGAGATCTTAACGGTTCTTCTGCTGCCCCTGGTCCTGGGGCAGGACCCCAACCTCACCGACCGCGCCGCCGGGTTCTGGGCGCCCCCCAGCCCCCAGCACTGGCTGGGGACCGACGAGGTGGGCCGGGACCTGCTGGCCCGGCTGCTCTACGGGGGGCGGACCTCCCTGCTGGTGGGCTTTGCCGCCGCCGGCCTGGGGGTGGTGCTGGGGGTCCCCCTGGGCCTGCTGGCGGGATACAAGGGGGGCAAGTGGGAATACTGGATCATGCGGGCCTGCGACACCTTCCAGTCCTTCCCCAGCATCATCCTGGTGCTGGCCATCGTGAACCTGGTGGGGGCCTCGGTGTGGAACATCATCCTGGTCATCGGTGGGCTGGGGTGGGCCTCGGTGGCCCGGCTGGTGTACAGCGGCACCCTCAGCACCAAGAAGGCGGAGTATGTGGAGGCCTCCCGGGCCCTGGGGGCGGGGGACGGGGCCATCCTCTTCCGCACCATCCTCCCCAACGTGGCCGCCCCGGTGCTGGCCTCCCTGCCGCTGAAGGTGGTGCGGGCCATCCTGTCGGAGTCCAGCCTGAGCTTTCTGGGGGTGGGCCTGCGCACCCCCCAGGCCTCCTGGGGCAATCTGGTGCAGAGCGCCATGGAGCTGGTGAACCTCACCACCCGCCCCTGGGCGTGGCTGCCGGCGGGGCTGTGCATCGTGGCCACGGCCCTGTCCCTCCTCCTGGTGGGGGAGGGGCTGCGGCGGGCCCTGAACCCCCGGCAGCGGGGGGAAAATGCAGTTGCCTTTCCCGGGCCCCGGGTGTACAATGGGCAGGTAGAAAGCAGTCATAAGAGTCGACAGCCAAATGGAGGTGCTGCCCATGAGAAAGACGAAGATCATTTGCACCCTGGGTCCGTCCACCGACGCCCCGGAGATCCTGGAAGCCATGATGAAAAACGGCATGGACGTGGCCCGGTTCAACTTTTCCCACGGCACCCACGCCGACCACAAGAAGCGCCTGGAGATGCTGAAAACCCTGCGGAAGAAGCTGAACATCCCCGTGGCCGCCCTGCTGGACACCAAGGGGCCGGAGATCCGCCTGAAAACCTTTGAGAAAGGGGAGGTCTTCCTGGAGGCCGGCCAGCATTTCACCCTCACCGCCCGGGAGGTCACCGGCACCCGGGAGATCTGCAGCGTGAGCTACAAGAACCTGGCCCAGGACGTCCGCCTGGGCAGCCAGGTGATGCTGGACGACGGCCTGATCAGCATGAGGGTGGTGGACAAAACCGAGACCGACGTGGTCTGCCGGGTGGAGAACGGCGGCGTGGTGAAGGACCGTAAAGGGGTCAACGTCCCCGGGGTCCACCTGTCCATGCCCTATATGAGCGCCCAGGACCGGGCGGATATCCTCTTCGGCATCCAGGAGGGGTTTGACTTCATCGCCGCCTCCTTCTGCCGCACCGCCCAGGACGCCATGGAGATCCGCCGCCTGCTGGACGAGCACCACTCCAACATGCGCATCATCGCCAAGCTGGAGAACCAGGAGGGCGTGAACAACGTGGACGAGATCCTGGCGGTGGCCGACGGGGTGATGATCGCCCGGGGAGACATGGGGGTGGAGATCGACTTCACCGAGATCCCCGTGATCCAGAAGGACATCATCGCCTATACCCTGGGCTATGGCAAGCACGTCATCACCGCTACCCAGATGCTGGACTCCATGATGACCAACCCCCGCCCCACCCGGGCGGAGATCACCGACGTGGCCAACGCCGTCTACGACGGCACCTCGGCCATCATGCTCTCCGGGGAGACCGCCGCGGGGAAATATCCCGTGGAGGCCCTGAAGACCATGGCCGCCATCGCCCAGCGCACCGAGGCCGACATCAACTACTTCGGCCGGATGCGGAACATGACCCCGGACATCCGCCTGGGCATCGGCGGGGCCACCGCCCACGCCGCCTGCACCACCGCCACGGACACCAACGCCTCGGCCATCATCACCGTCACCAAGAGCGGGGCCACCCCCCGGCTCATCAGCCGCTTCCGGCCGGAGACCCCCATCATCGCCTGCGTCATGGATGAGCCGGTGCAGCGGCAGCTCTCCCTCACCTGGGGGGTGAAGCCGCTGATCATGCCCTATGTCCAGAGCACCGACGAGATGATCGAGGGCTCCGTCAACGTGGCCAAGGAGGCCGGCCTCATCCAGGACGGGGAGATCGCCGTGGTCACCGCCGGCGTCCCCGCGGGCATCGCCGGCACCACCAACATGATCAAGGTCCACCTGGTGGGCAGCAGCCTCATCAGCGGCGCCGGGGTGGGGGACGAGAACGTGAAGGGCCTGCTCTGCGTCTGCCGCACCCTGGAGGACGTGAAGTTGAAGTTCCGCCCGGGGATGATCCTGGTGGTGCCCCACACCAACAACGAGATGCTCCCCTATATCCGGGACGCCGTCGGGGTGATCACCGAGGAGAACGGCATGGGCAGCCACGCCGCCGTGGTGGGCCTGAGCCTCCACAAGGCGGTCATCGTGGGGGCCATCGGGGCCACCCGCATCCTCCAGGACGGGATGAAGGTCTCCATGGACTGCCGCCAGGGCTCGGTGCAGAGCCTGGCGGAGTGAGTAAGGTACTAGAAAACAGAAACATCCCCGCCTTGGGAGGGAAACCCTCCCGGGGCGGGGATGTTTGGGTTTTGGGGAAATAGAGGAACCGCGGCGAGGGGAAAGACCCTCTGCCGCGGTTTACTCTTTCATGGTTTCAACCAAACGGATCAAAGCCTCTGCCTGGCGGTCGGTGAGACCGTCTAGGTGGAGGATGTTTTCTTCTTCCTGTTGGGGAAAGACCAGGGCGTCTACGGAGAAGTCCAAAAGGGACATCATCTGAAAGAGAAGGGGGACGGAGGGTTTCCGACGGGATCCTTCGATGTTGGCCAAATGGACCGGGGTAATGTCCAGCATTTCTGCGAACGTTTCCTGGGTATATCCTTTCTTCATCCGGGCAGCGCGGATGGTATCGCCTAGGCGATCAATGGCTGGGGTCATGGGGTCATCTCCTTGTGCTTTAATCTTAAAGATTAAAATAGGACTTGCAAATATTCTAAAAGAATGGTATGATATAATCACGGAGAAAATATAGAGAGGGAGGAGAACATGTAACGTATGGTTGTGTTGATGCCCTGTGATTGTGGGAATGGCAGGTCATCCGTTTTCTCCAGGAAAGGAAACAGCCTGTGCGTACGATGAATATTTTCTAATTCCGTAGATGCGACAGGAGGGAGTTTCTGACTATGTGTGGGAAGGCTTAGGGATCAGTGGGACTCCGGATCAGTATAGATTAAAGTTGTCATTATGTTGAATTGCTTGCATTATAGAGAGGAGAAGAGCAATGAGCTGTCCCTATTATACTTGGAGATCTGATTTTTATTGCACCAAGCAGCACAACTATGTGAATGAAGATGTTTACTACAGGTATTGTCGGAATTACGATTACGATGGCTGTCCAATTTATGTTGATGAAGGTAGCAGCACCGGGTGTTTCCTGACATCGGCCTGCGTGGAGGCCATGGATCTCCCGGATAACTGTGAGGAACTGATGATCCTTCGTGGATTCCGGGATACGTGGCTGGCAAAACAGCCGGGAGGGCAAGCAGAGATCCGGGAATATTATCGAATTGCACCGGAAATCGTGAACACGATTCAAAGGCGAGAAGATAGACAACGGATATTCCAGAAAATTTATGATGAAATGGTGTGCCCGTGTGTCTCATGGATCAAACAAAAACAATATCATGAAGCGTGGAAAAGGTATCGGAATATGGTGGAAACGCTCAAAAGAGAATATGGTTAATGGAGACGATAGATCGTTCACAAGGTGAATTATCGATTGAGAAATGATTAGGGGGAGGAAAAGTGGATTTAGTACGACAAGTGATAAGTTTTCTTGACGGTAACCATTGGACCTATCAAAAAGAGAACGGATGGCCAGAGGGGATCCATGTGTTCGAACTCAGTTTTAGAGTGGAGGGGATAAGCGTTAAGATGAAAGTGAAAATAGATGAAGAACGAAAGGCGTGTGTTATCACTGGATTCTTTCCGGTTCTCGTGGACCCGGTATATAGCTACCCCTTGTGTCAGCTCATTGCAAAAGAAAATCGTTCTAAATTGTTTGGCGCACTAGAGTACGATGAGAGAAACGGAGAACTCACTTATGAATATACATATCCTGCAAGCCGCGGCATTGATTATGAGGAGTTCGAGAAAATGTTCTATATCGTATTAAAAATGGTTTCGGATGAGTACAAAGTGCTGAGGGGATGTTGTCAAGGACGATTTACAAAACAGGAAGTCAGCGAAATCGCAAAAAAAATACAAGGTTTGGTAAATGACATTGTAAGATAACATAACCGAAGGATAAGTGATCTAGGGAGGGGCTTATGGGAATTTTTGATACGTTGAAAGAAATGAAAGCACGATATGACGAGAGTGTAGAAGAGAAGAAAAAGAGAGAGGCAGAGAGAATAGAACGTGAGAGGCAAGAACGAGAGAGAAAGAAAAGAGAGGCAGAAGAGAAGGAACGAATGATTCTGGACAAGTTGGCTTCAGGAGAGCTCATGCAGTCCCTGCTTTACCATTGTCAGACGATCTCTTGGTTGGGAGAGTCTCAGGGGAGTTGGGATTCCAATCGTAGACAGTTTATCATAACTCCAGTTGCTTTGATTGTGAATAACCATGATACTGATGTGATGTTTCGTTGTTTAGAAGAAGTGGAAGCAATTGGAGGGGAGAAATTTCGCTACGTACTCCATAGAGAATTTAAACCGGTTATGGATCCAGGAGGAAATTGGATTCGTATGCCAACAAGTGAGACCATTGAGAACGATTATCAAATGGAAAAATATGAAAAAAACGATGGGTTCCAATGGATTGCAATATTTTTTGAGACCTATGGATACAACGCTATTACGGAAACGGACACACTGCGTCATTTTGCGATGGCGCTGCGCAGGGAGATTGCAAAACAGTACCCAACAGGAGTAGTCTCCGAAATGAAAAAGAATGCCTATGGGTTTTGGTGGTTCGAAATTGTAGTGGAACCCAAAAAGCAAAAATCGGTTCTATAAAACGGGAGAACGATAGCGTTCCTCTCCCTCTTGACATTCTCCCCCCGCGAGCATATAATACCCTCGTTAGCACACAGGCACCGACGGGAACCTTGCCGGCCCCGCGGCCCAGAGAGGGGGAGCCTCAGGCTGAAAGCTCCCCTGCCAGCACAGCCGGACCAAGCACCCTCCCCGAGCCGCCCACCGAACCCCTTTGGGCAGTAGGCTGGGCCGGGCCCCGCCCGTTACAGCGGCAACGAAGCGGCACCGGCCCCTTTTTCGGCCGGTGCAAGCAGGGTGGAACCGCGAGATCGTATCACATCCCGCCCCTGAAACAAACTCAGGGGCGGGTTTTTCTATGCCCACGCCCCAAGACCATGAGGAGGAACCATACCATGTCTGACCAGAACCTGTACACCTTTGAAAACCCAGAGTACAAAAAGACCTATTGGCACACCTGCTCCCACGTGCTGGCCCAGGCCATGAAGCGCCTGCACCCGGAGGTGAAGCTGGCCATCGGCCCGTCCATCGAGAACGGGTTTTACTATGACTTCGACACCCCCGCCCCCTTCACCGAGGCCCAGCTGGGCGAGCTGGAGGCCGAGATGCGCAAGATCTGCAAGGAGAAGCTGAAGCTGGAGCGCTTCGAGCTGCCCCGGGCCGAGGCCGTGAAGTTCATGGAGGAGAAGGGGGAGCCCTATAAAGTGGAGCTCATCAACGACCTGCCGGAGGACGCCGTCATCTCCTTCTACAAGCAGGGGGAGTTCACCGACCTGTGCGCCGGCCCCCACCTAGACTCCACCGGGCGGATCAAGGGCAACGGCATCAAGCTCACCGCCTGCAACGCCGCCTATTGGCGGGGGGACTCCAACCGCCAGACCCTCCAGCGGATCTATGGCATTGCCTTTCCCAAGAAGGAGCAGCTGGACGAGTACCTGGCCAAGATCGAGGAGGCCAAGCGCCGGGACCACCGGAAGCTGGGCAAGGAGCTGGGCCTGTTCATGATGGCCGAGGAAGGTCCCGGTTTCCCCTTCTTCCTGCCCAAGGGCATGGTGCTGAAGAACACCCTGCTGGACTACTGG
>DXDK01000066.1 GCA_019115545.1 Candidatus Evtepia faecavium | reverse complement strand
CGTCTTGCTGCGTCTCTATCCCAAAAGATGGAGCGAGCGAGCAGCGAGCGGCCTTAAAATCCGGGTGCAGGGCGGAGCCCTGCGATTCTTTCCCCCTGCTTTCTTATAAAGAAAGCAGGGCCCCCGCCGGGTAGGCGGGCCCCCCCGGGGCGCTGCGCCCCGAGGTGGGTAAGAGCCCCGACTGCCTGTAGGGCACGTACCACCGGGGGTTGGGCCCCCGGCCCCACCTTGCAGGTTTGCACCTGCGCCGGTCCCAACGGCACCACCTGCCGATTACTCTCATTAAAATAAAGGAGGCATCGCCATGCTTGACCAAGACCCCCGCTCCCTCCTGGAGCGCCTGGAAGCCCACCGCCAGGGGGGCTATCTCTCCCTCCACATGCCCGGGCACAAGGAGAACACCGCCCTGGCCCCCTACCTGGCCCAGCTGGGGGCCCAGTGGGACATCACCGAGCTGCCCGGCTTTGACGACCTCCACGACCCCGAGGGCATCCTGGCCCAGGCCATGGACCGGGCCGCCCGCCTCTTCGGCAGCCGGAAGAGCTGGCTGCAGGTGAACGGCTCCACCGGGGGCCTGCTGGCCGCCGTCCGGGCGGCCACCCGCCGGGGGGACACCGTCCTGGTGGCCCGGCACTGCCACAAGGCCATCTACCACGCCCTGGAGCTGTGCGGCCTGACCCCGGTGTTCCTCCAGGCCCCGGTGGTGGAGGGGCTGGGGATCACCGGCTCCCTCACCCCGGACCAGGTGGCCCAGGCCCTGGCGGCCCACCCCGAGGCCAGGCTTCTGGTCTACCCCAGCCCCACCTATGACGGCGTGGTCAGCGACACCGCCGGCATCTGTGCCGTGGCCCACGCCCAGGGGGTCCCGGTGCTGGTGGACGAGGCCCACGGGGCCCACCTGGGCCTCCATCCCGCCTTCCCCCAGAATGCCATGGCCCTGGGGGCCGACCTGGCGGTGGCCAGCCTCCACAAGACCCTCCCCAGCCTCACCCAGACCGCCCTCCTCCACGCCAGCGGCCAGCGGGTGCCCCTGCCCCAGGTGGCCCGGCAGACGGGGATCTTCCAGTCCAGCTCCCCCTCCTACCTGCTGATGGCCTCTATCGACAGCTGCCTGCGGCTGCTGGAGGACCAGGGGGAGGCCCTCTGCGCCGCCTGGGCCCGGCGGCTGGAGGAATTTGACCGGCAGATCCAGGGCCTGCAATTCCTCCGCTGCCCCGGCCACGGGGCGGCAGTGGGGGAGGCCATCCCCGGTGTGTTTGCCTGGGACCCCACCAAGATCCTCATCTCCACCCGGGACAGCGCCCTCACCGGGGTGGAACTGAAGGACCGCCTCCGGGCGGAGTACCACATCGAGGTGGAGATGGCCCTGGACCACTACGCCGTGGCCATGACCGGCCTGGGCAACGGCGACGACATGCCGTCCCGCCTGGCCCAGGCCCTGCTGGCCCTGGACCGGGAAGCCGGCCCCCGGCAGGGGGAGCCCCTTCCCCCGGCGGAGCCCTACACCCTGCCCCCCCGGAAGCTGGGGCTGGAGGAGGCCGCCATGGGCCCCGGGGGCCTCACCTTCCTCTACGACGCCATGGGGAAGGTGTCTGGGGAGTACATCTGGGCCTATCCCCCCGGCATCCCCCTGGTGACCCCCGGGGAGGAGATCACCGTGGACCTGGTGGAGACGGTGGAGCGCCTCTACCAGGCGGGGGTGCGCCTCATCGGCACCCGGGGCAAGCCCCCCTTCACCACCTTCGCCCTGGGGGAGTCCCAGCCGTGAGCGCCCCCTGGTACCGGGTCCCCGGGGGGACCCTCCCCGCCATCGCCGGCAGCGTCTGGCTGGCCGCCGGGGGGAACGTGGCCCGGATCGGGGCCCTGGCCTGGCGGGGCCTGGGCCGGACGGGGGTGGGCTACCCCCTGCTCGCCCTGGCGGTGTTCGGGCTGTTCGGGGCCATGTTCCTCCGCCTCACCGGGAAGCACCTCCGGCGCATCCGGGGGTACGGGGCCAGCCGGCAGCCCCTGTGGCGGTTCTTTGACCGGAAGGGCTACGTCATCATGGCGGCCATGATGGGGGGCGGCCTGGGCCTGCGGTACGCCGGCCTGGTGCCGGAGCCCTTCGTGGCGGTGTTCTACACCGGCCTGGGCTGCGCCCTGGCCCTGGCGGGGGCGGCCTTCTGGGGGGCCTTTTTCCGGGGGAGAAGGGAAACATCCTGAGCACAGACGCCTGCCGCGGTGCATCCGCGGCAGGCGTTTTTTCCGCCCCCCTTGACATCCCGGTTGTTCTGTTGTATTATGCACCTAGAACAAACACACAAACGGAGGGATGCCAAATGAAGCCCGAATCCAACCCCAACCCCTGCCCCTGGTATCTCCGCCCCCTGGCCTGGGTACTGGCGGGGGCGCTGCTGTGCCTGGTGGGGGGCCTCTATGCCCGGGCCCGGTGGCAGGGGCGGCTCCAGGCCGCCCGGCAGGCCAAAGCGGTGGCCGCCGGCGGCTGCCCCGCCGCCCTGGGGCGGGACCTGGTCCGCCACGACCTGTTCCGGTACCAGACCCGGCGCTCCCTGTCCCGGGACTTCTTCGCCCGGGGGGAGGCGGCCCTGGGGGACGGGTACCTCTACCTGGTCCTGGCCCGGTCCAAGAGCCCGGCGGGGGAGGTGCTGGGCCTGTTCACCCACCGGGACTATAACCACATCTCCCTGGCCCTGGACGGGGACCTGGACACCTTGGTGAGCTACAACGGCGGCGAGGGCGCCGCCGGCCCGGGGCTGAACCGGGAGAGCGTCCCCGCCCTGGCCCGGCGGGAGGGGGCCTGCCTGCGGGTCTACCGCCTGCCCGCCACCGCCCACCAGAAGCGGATCATCCTCCGCCGCCTGGGGAAGATCAACCAGGAGGGCAGCGGGTACAACCTCCTGGGCCTGGTGCTCCCCGGGGAGCGGCGGAGCAACGCCATGTTCTGTTCCCAGTTCGTCTACCGGATGCTGAAGCTGGCGGGGCTGGCCTACTTCGCCCAGGACCCCCGGCAGGTGCGGCCCACGGACTTTGTGGACCGGGCCCCCCAGGGGGCCCTGGAGCTGGTGGGGGAGTACGCCCGCCCCGGGGGCTGGCGGGGGCGGGTGGGGCCCTGCCGCCCGGCGGCGTGAGGGGCTGGACAGGCCCCCCGGGCTGTGGTATCCTGGAGCCACCTCAAAACATAGGAACGAGAGGAGCGAACCCACTGTGAAAAGAAACCTGTGTATGCTGGCCCTGGCCGGCCTCATGACCCTGGCCCTGGCCGCCTGCGGCGGGGAGGAGCCCGCCTCCCAGGCCCAGGCAGGCCAGGAGGCCGTGGGGGCCATCTTCGTGCCCGGCGGGGCGGACCTGCCGGAGGGGAAGGTCTATGCCCAGTTTGCCGACCGGGAGTACACCTTTGCCCTGGACGCGGCCTGGGTGTATTACTTCGACACCGTGGAGGGCACGGAGCCGGTGGCCTATGCCGGGGACGGGAACCTCACCCAGCTGACCTTCGGGGCGGACATCGACGGCGGCGGGGTGGGGGCCCTGGGCGCCGGGGTCTTCCGCCCGGGGGAGGAGAACGACGTGGCCGCCTATTACCTCCGCCGGGACGAGGCGGGGGTGTATTTCGACCCCGCCCAGCCCTTTGACACCGCCACCCTGACGGAGGAACACACCTTCCTGGGCACGGACTATCCCTGCCAGGTGACCTTCACCCCGGGGCAGCCGGCAGCCTCCTGCACCCTCTCCTGCCTGGACGAGGGGCGGACGGTGATCGCCGAGGAGACCCTGGACCCGGCGGCGGTGGAGGACTTCCAGACCTTTACTCTGGCCGGGGACACGGCGTCGGTGGTCCTCACCGCCTACGACGGGGCCGGCGGGGAACTGGGGACCCAGGAGGTCACCCCGGAGAACCCCTCCGCCGTGGTGTGCTGCGACGCCGGCGGGCAGATGCTGGCCAGCAAGGTCCTCCGCTTCGCCTGGCCGGAGGAGTGAGGCCCCCGGTTGGGGGCGGGAGGCCGTACCGTTGGGACGGGCGCAGGTTCAACCCTGCCCCGTGGGTACGGACCCTACGGGGCGTGCCTCCAAAGCGGCCTCGGGGCGCAGCGCCCCGGGGGGGTGCCTGCCGGCGGCCTCCATTTCTCCTGTGAGAAATGGAGGAAAGAACACCAGAGGGGAGAGTTTCTCCCCTCTGGACTCCCCACTCTGGTCTGGGATATCC
>DXDK01000065.1 GCA_019115545.1 Candidatus Evtepia faecavium | reverse complement strand
CGGGCCTGGGTCAGGTCCCCCCCGGTGCGGCGGAGGCAGTCCACGATCCGGTCCTCCCCGTCCAGGAGGATCAGGTTGGTCCGGCGGCCCATGGCCTCCAGGATGAGGCGGCGGCGGACCTTGTCCCCCATCTCGTTGGTGGCCTCGATGACCAGCTCCGCCATGCGCTCCATGGGGGGCTGGCGGAGGGCCAAAATCTTCCCCCCGGAGAGATACTTCCGCAGGAGCATGCAGAACATGGGGGGCTCGGCGGGGTTCTCCCGGGGCAGGGCGGTGAGCTGAAGCCTCGCCCGGCTGGGGTTGGCCGACAGCAGCAGCCGGCAGGGCCCCCCCTGGCCCCGGATGTGGAGCAGGACCTCGTCCCGGCTGGGCTGGTGGATCTTGTCGATCCGCCCCCCCAGCACCGCCCCCTGGGTCTCCCGGAGGACGGCGGACAGGCACAGGGCGTCCATGGGCATGTTACTCCTCCCCTTCCATCATGGTTTCAAAGAGCGCATTGAGCCGGTCGGTCTCCCCCCGGAGATAGAGCCAGCCGAACAGGGCCTCCAGCCCGGTGGCCGTCTGGTACTCCCCCCGGGTGGCCCCCTTGGGATAGGAGTGGGGGCTGGCGTTCCGGGCCCGCTTGAAGACCTGGGTCTCCTCCGGGGTAAGGGCGGGGAGGATCTTCTCCACCAGGGCGGCCTGCCGGGGGGCGGCCACATAGGCCAGGGCGGCCCGGTGGAGGCGGCCGGGGGTGAGCTTGCCGTGGAGGCACAGCCAGGCCCGGACCATGACCTCATACACCCCGTCTCCCAGGTAGGCCAGGCCCAGGTTGCTCATGTTCAATACATCCTGCTTGTCTTCTGACAGGTGAAAATAATCCATGCGATCGCTCCGTTGCTTTGGGTTTTCCCCATTGTACCCCAGATCGCGCCCCGGCGCAAGGGCCCGCAGACGCGGAAACCCCGCCCGGAACCGGGCGGGGTCAGGGGTGGAGCAGGAG
Organism: Candidatus Evtepia faecavium; assembly: GCA_019115545.1. Lineage (GTDB taxonomy): Bacteria > Bacillota > Clostridia > Oscillospirales > Oscillospiraceae > Evtepia > Evtepia faecavium. The sequence continues at coordinate 44,414 of DXDK01000065.1, read as the reverse complement.
GGGATGTCAATGGGCGGGCACCCCTTTTCCCCGGCGGAGGGTTCTCTCCTTGGCGGGGGGGATGGGGACCCCTTCCAGCTGCAGGAGGTACCGCTTCCGGTCCACCCCGCTGGAGTAGCCCCCCAGGGTGCCGTTGGCGGCAATCACCCGGTGGCAGGGGATGAGGATGGGGAGGGGGTTCCTCCCGTTGGCCTGGCCCACCGCCTGGAAGGCCCGGGGCGACCCCACCCGGTCGGCCAGCTCCCGGTAGGAGATGGCCGTGCCATAGGGGATGTCCAGGAGCACCTGCCAGACCCGGCGCTGAAAGTCCGTTCCGTCGGGGGCCAGGGGGAGGGAGAAGGTCTGCCGCCGGCCGGAGAAATACTCCTCCAGCTGCCGCTTCGCCTCCCGGAAGAGGGGCAGGTCGTCGTAACTGCCGTAGTCGCCGTACACCAGGGCAGTTAAACGGCCGTCCTCCGCAAACAGGGTCAGGGGACCTAAGGGCGAGGAAATCACAGCTTGCTCCATGGCGCGCTCTCTTTCTTGTGGAGGACGCGGAGCCCAAGGTGTCAGGCTCCGCGTCCAAAGGCAAAGACGTTCACAGGTTTAGTTTACCAAAAGCTTTCCCGAAAGTCCAGCACTTCTTTGGCAGATTGCAACATTTCTGCCGCTTTTTCCCGGGTCAAGGGGGTCTGGAGGTCGGTTTCCCTGTCATTTGAGGCCTCCAGCACCCCCACGGCCTCCAGATTCACCACCGACTGCCAGGCCCAGGCGGGGGCGGCGTCCTGGGCCACCGCCCCGGTGTCGGCCACGTCGGCCACCTGGAGCAGCCGGTCCAGCAGCACCGCCGCCTCGGTCTGGGTGATGGTCCGCTGGGGGGCGAAGGCCGGCGCCGCCCCACCGCCGGTGCCCTGGACCATCCCCGCCTGGAGGGCGGCGGCCACATAGGGCCGGGCCCAGGAGGAGATACTCTGGTCATCGGCAAAGCCGGTGGCCACCTCCTCCGGCAGGGCCTCCAGCCCCACCAGGTCCATGGCCATGGCCAGGAAGTCCTCCCGGCTCACTTCGGCCTCCGGGTGGAAAAACCAGGTCTCCCCCAGCTGCTCCCCCACGAAGATCCCCTCCTCGGCCAGGGTGATGGCCGCCTTATGGGCGGGGTGGCCGGCCAGGTCGGCGTAGGTCACCCCGGTGCGGGGTTTGCGGATCTCCACTGACACCTCCGCCGGCTGGGAGACGTTCCCCTCCGGGTCCACCGCCACGTAGGCGAAGGTGTCCTTCCCTGTCTTGTTCTCATAGGGGGTGTAGGTGAACCGGGCCGAGCCCTCCTGGGCCAGGGTGACGGAGCCCCGGGCGGGGTTCTCGGTCACCCGGAAGGTGAGGGGCTCCCCCTGGGGGTCCACCCCGGTGAAGGTGCCGCTCACCGCCACATCCCGGTAGGTGGTCAGGGAAAAGGCCTGGGCGATGGGGGCCCCCTCCCCCGGCGCCTGCTGGTCAAAAAGGGCCAGGGCGGGGAGGGTCATGGCAAAGGACAGGGCGGCCAGCAGGGCCAGAAAGCCCAGCCGCCTGGAAAAACGCGCTTGGGTCATGGGACATACCTCCTCTTTGGAAACGTCCCTAGTCTCCCCCGGCCTGGGGCCGTTATCCCCTCCAGGGGGCTGCCGTTTCCTCCCAGTTTGCCCTGGGAGAGGGAGCAGAGGATCCCCACCGCCCCAAAGGCCATCACCAGGGAGGAGCCGCCGTAGCTGAAAAAGGGCAGGGTCACCCCCACCACCGGGGCCACGTAGAGGCACATGCCCACGTTCAGCACCGTCTGCACCCCGAACATCCCCGCCACCCCCATGGCGGTCAGGGAGAAGAGGGGGTCCCGGCTGCGCCGGGCCAGCCAGACGCACCGCAGGAGCACGGCCCCCAGCAGGGCCAGGATCACCAGGCAGCCCACCAGGCCCAGCTCCTCCCCCGCCACGGAGAACAGAAAGTCGGTGTGCCGGGCGGGCAGGGCGGAGGCCGAAGGGCTCTGGGTCTGGGTCCCCTGGAGGAAGCCCTGCCCCGTCACCTGGCCGGAGCCGATGGCCAGCAGGCTCCGCCCCTGCTGAAAGCCGGTGCCCAGGGGGTCCGCGTCGTGGTCCCAGACCACCTGGAAGCGGCTGCGGACATACTCCGGCAGCCGGGGCCACAGGAGGACCACGCCCCCCACCCCGGCCCCCACCTGGGCCAGCAGCCACAGGGGATGGACCCCCGCCGACCACAGCATCACCAGATAGATCCCCAGGTACACCGCCACCATGCCGATGTCCCCGGACACCCCGTAGGTCAGGGCGCACAGCCCCCCCACGTGGAGCAGGAGGAGGGCCACCGACCCCGGCCGGTTCACCCCCCGCTCCCCCAGCTTCCGCAGCTGGAGGGCCAGCAGGAGGAGGAAGATCACCTTCACCACCTCCCCGGGCTGGAGGTTGAACGCCCCCCCGGGAAGGGCCAGCCAGCTCCGGTTCCCCGTGCCGTCGTCGTTGCCAAAGGGGACCAGCAGCAGCAACAGCCCCACGGCGCAGGGGGGCAGCAGCCACCACAGCCCCTCCAGCAGCCCCCGGACATCCACCCACTGCAGCACCAGGCACAGCCCCACCCCAGCGGCCAGGGCCACCCCCTGCTTGGCGGCCAGGCTGTGGAGATCCGGGTCATACCGGGTGGCGCTGTAGATCAAAGCCAGGCCCAGCAGGGCCGCGGCCAGGCAGAGGAAAAACAGCAGCCGCTCCCCTTTCCCCACGCCCATGGGCCTTCCTCCTCTCCTGCCGGCGGGGCCTGTCCCCCTGCGCCGGATGGTTCTCCCCCTATGATACCCCGGCGGGGGGAGAAATTTTGTCGCAGAGGGGTGCAACGGCGGCGGTTTTATGGTAGAATGGAGCAAATCATCAGCGGGAGGGACGTCCATGGAACGCTATTCATCCAGCGTGGAGGAGACCGAAGCCCTGGGCCGGGCCCTGGCCCAGCGCCTGGCCCCCGGGGCGGTGGTGGCCTTCACCGGGGACCTGGGTGCGGGAAAGACCGCCTTCGTCCGGGGCATGGCCCAGGGCCTGGGGATCGCCCAGCGGGTCACCAGCCCCACCTTCACCATCGTCAACGAGTACGAGGGGGGGCGGCTGCCCCTGTTCCACTTTGACATGTACCGCCTGTCCAGCGCCGACGAGCTGTTCGACATCGGCTGGGAGGACTTCCTCCGCCGGGGGGGCGTGTGCGCCGTGGAGTGGAGCGAGACCGTCCGGGACGCCCTGGAGCCCGACACCATCTATGTAGACATCCGCCGGGGGGCGGAGGACAACCAGCGCATCCTCACCCTCCACGGCCCCGGCCTGGATGACCTGGGAGAGGGGGATGCCCTGTGAAAATCCTAGCCCTGGAGTCCTCTGCCACCGCCGCCTCCGCCGCCCTGTGCCAAGACGAGGCTCTGGTGGCTCAGACCTTCCTCCACACCGGCCTGACCCACAGCCAGACCCTCCTGCCCATGGTCCGGGACCTGCTGGGCGCCTGCGCCCTCACCCCGGAGGAGGTGGACCTCATCGCCGTGGCGGCGGGGCCCGGGTCCTTCACCGGGCTGCGCATCGGGGTGGCCACCGCCAAGGGCCTGGCCTGGGCCGCGGAAAAGCCCTGCGCCGGCTGCTCCACCCTGGCGGCCATGGCCTGGAACCTGGCGGGGTTCTCCGGCCAGGTGTGCGCCGCCATGGACGCCCGGCGGCACCAGATCTACAACGCCCGGTTCCAGGTGGACGGGGCGGCCCCCCGCCGCCTCACCCCCGACCGGGCCATCGCCCTGGAGGACCTGGTGGCAGAGCTCCAGGGCACCCAGATCCCCCAGCTGGTGGTGGGGGACGGGGCCCAGCTTTGTTACGAGGCCCTCACCGCCGCGGGGATCCCCGCCCGGCTGGCGCCCCCCAACCTCCGCCTCCAGAGCGCCTGGGGGGTGGCCCGGGAGGGGCTGGAACTGGCCCGGGCCGGGCAGCTGCTCACCCCGGAGCAGCTGGTGCCCCACTACCACCGCCTCTCCCAGGCCGAGCGGGAACGCCTGGCCCGGGAGCGGGCCCAGGACAAATGACAGAGAAAGGGAGTCAGGAAACAATGGAAATGGTACACGTATTGGATCACCCCCTGCTGCAGCACAAGCTCTCCATCCTCCGGGACGAGAACACCGGCGTGAAGGATTTCCGGGAGATCGTCAAAGAGGTGGCCACCCTCATGTGCTATGAGGCCACCCGGGACCTCCCCCTTCAGGACGTGGAGGTCCAGACCCCCGTGGCCCGGGCGGTCACCCGGCAGATCGCCGGGAAGAAGCTGGCCATCGTCCCCGTCCTCCGGGCGGGGCTGGGGATGGTGGAGGGCATCCTCACCCTCATCCCCTCGGCCAAGGTGGGGCACATCGGCCTCTTCCGGGACCCGGACACCCTGGAGCCGGTGAAGTACTACTGCAAGATGCCCACCGACATCGCCGAGCGGGACGTCATCATCCTGGACCCCATGCTGGCCACCGGGGGCTCGGCCTCCGCCGCCATCACCTTCGTGAAGGAGTACGGGGTGAAGAACATCAAGCTCATGAACATCCTGGCCGCCCCCGAGGGCATCCAGCGGGTGCGGGCGGACCACCCCGATGTGGAGATCTACATCGCCGCCGTGGACGAGAAGCTCAACGACCACGGCTACATCGTCCCCGGCCTGGGGGACGCGGGGGACCGGATCTTCGGCACCAAGTGAGGCCCTTTCCGGGGCCTCTCCCCCGCCGGCGGGGCCCCGGAAAATTTCTCAAAAAAGTCGAAAAAAGTGCTTGACATCCCCTGGGGGCTGTGATATTATAAATCTCGCACTGAACGAGGCAACCCCTCCGACAGCGGCAAAACGCGCGAGTGGTGGAATTGGCAGACTCGCTAGATTCAGGTTCTAGTGTGCAATACGCACGTGCGGGTTCAAGTCCCGCCTCGCGCACCAAAAACGACCGTACCGAAGGGTGCGGTCGTTTTTTTATTCCGTCACGCCCCCGGCGCCCCTCCGGCGCCGGGCACCCGATATTACACCGAAGTTTCCACAGGAGGGAGCATCGTATGACCATCAAACTCTATGACCAGGACAGCCACTGCCGGGCCTTTTCCGCCCGGGTCCTCACCTGCCAGGCCGCCGGGGAGGGCCGGTGGCAGGTAACCCTGGACCAGACCGCCTTCTTCCCCGAGGGGGGCGGCCAGCCCGCCGACCAGGGCACCCTGGGGGGCGCCGCCGTCCTGGATGTCCAGGAGGTGGGGAACGCCATCCTCCACACCACCGACGCCCCCCTCTCCCCCGGGGACACCGTCCAGGGGGAGCTGGACTGGGCCCTGCGCTTTGGCCGGATGCAGTGCCACTCCGGGGAGCACGTGATCTCCGGCCTGGCCCACAGCCTCTACGGCTGCACCAACGTGGGCTTCCACATGGGGGAGGATGCGGTGATCCTGGACTTTGACAAGGAGCTCTCCCCCGCCCAGCTCCGGGAGATCGAGGACCGGGCCAACGCCATCATCACGGAGAACCGCCCCGTCACCGCCGTCTATCCCGATCCGGACACCCTGGCCGGCCTGGACTACCGCAGCAAGCTGGACCTCACGGAGAACGTCCGCATCGTCACCATCGAAGGCTGCGACGTGTGCGCCTGCTGCGCCCCCCACGTGAAGCACACCGGGGAGATCGGCCTGGTGAAGCTCCTGGACGCCATGCGCCACCGGGGGGGCATCCGCATCTGGATGGCCGCCGGGAAGCTGGCCCTCCGGGACTACCAGGTGAAGCAGGAGAACATCTCCGCCATCTCCGCCGCCCTGTCCGTCCAACAGCCCCAGGCCGCCCAGGGGGTTCAGCGGATTCTGGGAGAGATGGAGGGCCTCAAGGAGGCCCTGAAGGCCGCCCGCCAGGCCCTGGTGCTGGAAAAGGCCCGCTCCCTGCCGGAGACGGAGGGCAACCTCTGCCTCTTCCAGGAGGATTTGGACGCAGGCAGCCTCCGGGCCCTGGCCAACGCCGGGATGGAGAAATGCTCCGGCATCTGCGCCGTGTTCACCGGCAGTGACCAGGCCGGCTACCGCTACGTCATGGGCAGCCGGACGGTGGACCTGCGGGCCCAGGCCAAGGCCATCAACGCCGCCCTGGGGGGCAAGGGGGGCGGCCAGCCCACCATGATCCAGGGCTCGGTGACGGCGGGCCGGGAAGCCATCCTGGCCTATTTCCAGTGAGGGGGGGCACCCGCATGGCCAAGAAGAACGCCCGGAACACCCGGGCCAGCATCGTGGACGCCGCCTGGCAGCTGTTCTACGAGCAGGGGTACGAGGACACCACCGTGGAGGAGATCATCGCCGCCTCCCACACCTCCAAGGGGTCCTTCTACCACTACTTCGGGGGGAAGGACGCCCTGCTGTCCACCCTCAGCGACCTCTTTGACCGGAAGTACCAGGACCTCCAGGAGACCATGGACCGGAACATGCCCGCCATGGACCAGCTCCTCTTCCTCAACCAGGCCCTCTTTCAGATGATCGAGGCCCGGGTCCCCCTGGACCTGCTGGCCCGGCTGCTGTCCACCCAGCTGGTGACCTCCGGGGCCCGCCACCTGCTGGACCACCGGCGGACCTATTACCGCCTGCTCCGGCAGATCATCGCCCAGGGGCAGGCCGCCGGCCAGCTCACCCAGCAGCAGAGCGTCAACGACATGGTGAAGGTCTACGCCCTGTGCGAGCGGGCCCTGCTCTATGACTGGTGCCTGTGCGGGGGGGAATACTCTCTGGCCGGCTATGCCGGGGAGCAGATGCCCCGGTTTCTCGCCCAATTTCTTCCAGTTCTCCGTCCAGAAATCGTCTAATCAAAAACCCTTTATTTTCCAGCTCTTTTCCAGATTGTTTAGAACGACGTATAGACTATGGTCTATACGTCGTTCTGCATTGCGTTCCATTTTCGTCCGTGGTAAGATAGGGAACAGCATCACCCGGACCTGCCCCGCCCCCACCCGGGCCGCGGCGGGTCCGCTCCGATTGCAACCTAGAGAGAAAAGAGGTATCCTATGACAACATCCCAAATCTGCATCCTGCTGACCATCGTGGTCTATCTGGTGGCCATGGTGCTGGTGGGGGTCTACTGCAGCCGCAAGGGCGGGGGCGACAGCTCCAACGAGTTCTACCTGGGCGGCCGGAAACTGGGCCCCATCGTCACCGCCATGAGCGCCGAGGCCTCAGACATGAGCAGCTACCTGCTCATGGGTCTGCCCGGCCTGGCCTATCTGGCCGGGGTGGCCGAGGTGGGCTGGACCGCCATCGGCCTGGCCATCGGCACCTATCTCAACTGGCTCATCGTGGCCAAGCGCCTGCGGCGGTACACCGCCAAGGTGGGGGCCATCACCATCCCCAGCTTCTTCTCCCGGCGGTACAAGGACCAGCGCAACGTCCTCTCCTGCATCGCCGCGGTGGTGATCCTGATCTTCTTCGTCCCCTACACCGCCTCCGGCTTTAAGGCCATCGGCACCCTGTTCAACAGCCTGTTCGGGGTGGATTACCACACCACCATGATCATCGGCGCCGCCGTGGTCATCGGCTACACGGTGCTGGGGGGCTTCCTGGCGGTGTCCACCACCGACCTGATCCAGAGCATCATCATGACCTTTGCCCTGATCTTCATCGTCCTCTTCGGCATCCAGCAGGCCGGCGGGTGGGAGCTGGTGGCCAACCACGCCGCCTCCCTGCCCGGGTACCTGAACATGACCCAGGGGTACGACGCCGCCGCCGGCCAGGCCAGTTCCTACGGGGCGCTCAGCATCGCCTCCACCTTGGCCTGGGGGTTGGGCTACTTCGGCATGCCCCACATCCTGCTGCGGTTCATGGCCATTGAGGACGACGCCAAGCTGAAGGTCTCCCGGCGCATCGCCACGGTGTGGGTGGTCATCTCCATGTTCATCGCCATCCTCATCGGCATCGTGGGCCTGGGCGTCACCCAGACCGGCAAGATCCCCTTCCTGGGCTCCAGCGCCGAGGCAGAGACCATCATCATCCGCCTGTCTGACCTGCTCAGCCAGCACGGGGTGCTCTTCGCCATCATCGCCGGCGTGGTGCTGGCAGGCATCCTGGCCTCCACCATGTCCACCGCCGACTCCCAGCTGCTGGCCGCCGCCTCCAGCATGTCCCATGACCTGATCCAGGACTTCTTCGGCCTGAAGCTCAGCCCCAAGGCCGCCATGCGGGCCGCCCGGACCACCGTCATCGTCATCGCCGTCGTGGCCATCTTCCTGGCTTGGGACCCCAACAGCACGGTGTTCAACATCGTCTCCTTCGCCTGGGCAGGCTTCGGCGCCTCCTTCGGGCCCCTGGTCCTCTTCTCCCTGTTCTGGAAGCGGACCAACAAGTACGGGGCCATCGCCGGCATGATCGCCGGCGGCGCCATGGTCTTCATCTGGAAGTACCTCATCGCCCCCATGGGCGGGGCCTGGGGGATCTATGAACTCCTCCCCGCCTTCCTGGTGGGCTGCGTGGTCATCGTGGCCGTCTCCCTGGCCACCGCCCCCCCGGACAAGGAGATCGTGGAGACCTTCGAGTCCGTCTGACCCAGACCTTTTCCATCTTCCACTGCAAAAAACGGGACGTACTTTTCCCAAAGTACGTCCCGTTTTTTAGATCTCCATGACCTTCAGGATCTCCTTTTTCAGCCGGGTGATGATCCGCTTCTCCAGCCGGGAGATGTAGGACTGGGAGATCCCCAGCCGGTCGGCCACCTCTTTCTGGGTGTGCTCCTGGCGGCCCCCCAGGCCGAAGCGGAGGGTGATGATCTCCCGCTCCCGGTCCGGCAGGGTGGCCAGGGCCTGGGAGAGCACCTGCCGGTCGGCGTCCTCCTCCATGGGGCGGACCACCAGGTCGCTCTCGGTGCCCAGGATGTCCGAGAGGAGGAGCTCGTTGCCGTTGCCGTCGGTGCTCAGGGGCTCGTCAAAGGGGACCTCGCTCTTCTGCCCGGCGGTTTTGCGCAGGTGCATGAGGATCTCGTTCTCGATGCACCGGGAGGCATAGGTGGCCAGCTTGATCTTCTTGGCCGGCTGATAGGTCCCCACCGCCTTGATCAGGCCGATGGTGCCGATGGAGATCAGATCCTCGATGTTGATCCCCGTGTTTTCAAACCGCCGGGCGATGTACACCACCAGGCGGAGGTTGTGCTCGATGAGGGGGCCGGAGGCGCTCTGGTCCCCCTGGGCCAGGCGGGCGATGAGCTGGCCCTCCTCCTCCTTCCCCAGGGGGGCGGGGAGCACGTCGCTGCCCCCGATGTACATGATCTTCCCCGGCAGCCCCAGCCGGCGGCGGGCCAGCCACCGGCGCAGGGGCCAGAGCCAGGGTCGTGCGGATACGTTCACATGGGATCCCTCCTTGTTCAGCTTCCCTCCTGCCCTCCGATGAGGGCGCTGTATCCCCCGCCGTCGGACAGGGGGGTGGGGGACAGGGCGGTGAGGCAGTCCCGGTACTCTCCCCCGCCCCACCGGGCCCGGTCCACCCGCAGGGCCAGCAGCAGGCCGCACTCCACCCCCACCGCCCGGTAGGGCAGCAGCTGGAGCCCCAGCGCCCCCGCCCGGTCATGGAGGTCCCGGAGCAGTTCCACCGGATGGGCCAGGCGCTGGCGGTCCAGCTCCCCCAGCTCCGGCAGGAGAGGGGAGAGCTTCTCCCCCTCCACCACCACCACCGGCCGGCCGGTGAGGGGGTCCCGGAGGGTGTTGCCCGTGTCGTACAGGGCCAGCAGCTCCACCGTCCGCCGGCCCCGGGAGAGGGTGAGGTTCTGCAGCTCCCCCCCGGTACGGGTGTGGGTGAACTGCCGCCCCAGCACCAGGGAGAGGACCCCGTAGCACAGCGCCGCCGCAATGAGGATGCCCCGCATCCCCAGCCCGGGGCCCAGGAGGCCTCCCGGCCCCGCCGGGGTCCCCCGGGCCAGGGAGAGCAGCAGCAACAGCCCCCCGAAGGCGCAGGAGAGGACCAGGAAGATCCCTCCCGTGCGCAGCAGCTTCTCCGAGCGGCCATAGGCCGCCAGGAGCATGACCACCGCCGCCCCCGCCTGGCAGGCCGGGTGCTCCAGAAAGCCCCACCCCGGGGCCAGGGCCAGGGCGGCGTATCCCGCCCCCAGGGCCGCCCCCAAGGCCATCCGCCCGGGGGCCCGGGGCTCCCCGTCCAGCTTGCCGGCGCAGGCCAGCAGGGCATAGTTCACCCCGAAGTTCAGGGCCAGGAAGGCGTCCAGGTAGACCACAGTCAACGGCATCCCCTCCCTCCCGGTCCCGTGGGTCTGTCCCCCATTATAGGGGGCCGTCCCTTCAAAAAATGTCAGAGGAAGGGCCCGGCTGAAAAAATCCAGCCGGGCCCTTCCCGTGGGCATTCTATTTCGTTGGGACGGGCTCAATAGCCCAGGTCCTCCTCCACCAGGACCACCACCGTCTCCCCCGCCCCGCCCATGGGGCGCCAGAGGAGGGAGAGCCCGTTGCAGATCCGCTGGGGGCTTTTGCAGTCGTGGCACTTCAGCTCCCCCTGGGCGCAGGGGGTCTCCCGCTTGAGCCGCCGGGCATTCAGGGGGGCGGCGATATTCCGGGCCCGCCAGAGGGCCTGGTCCAGGGTGGGGGCCACCTTGTTCTGCCCCACCACGTAGCACACCACCTCATGGGCTCCCAGGGCGGCGGAGACCCGGTTGCCGGTGCCGTCGATGTTGATCAGCTCCCCGGTCTCTGCCAGGGCGTTGGCGCTGGTGAGGTAGACCTGGGCCTGGGCGGCCTGGTCCAGGGTGGCCTGGCCCGGGGTGTGCCAGTGCCAGTACACGGTGTTCTCCTGGGAGAGGGCCTCGTACAGGCCCATGCCCTCCAGGGTCATGCTGCCCCCGACGCCGATGGTCTTCCCCTTCCACTGCCGGGTGAGCCAGGCCTTGGCCTCCCCCGCCGTGGGGAAGCGGTGGACGGCAAACCCCGCCCGGGTGAGGTTTTTCTGCAGACGGTCCAGGTCCATGGATGGTGCCTCCTTGTGGGTTTTTCTCTCAGGATACCACCCCTGTCAATCCCCCGGGAGGGAGAACTTCTGCCGGTACTCGGCATAGTACCGGTCAAAGCCGTGGGAGCGGGCCTGCTTGAGGCTGATCATATATTGATGGGTGTCGAAGGCGTCGGACTCCAGCTCGATCATGGCCACCGCCAAGTTGGAGCAGTGGTCGGACACCCGCTCGTAGTTGGTGAGCAGGTCGTTGAACACGAACCCCTGGTGGAGGGTGCAGATCCCCTGCTGGAGCCGGTCCACGTGGTGGAGCTTCATTTCGTCACACAGGGAGTCGATGAGCTCCTCCAGGGGCTCCACCCGGTAGGCCAGCTCCAGGTCGTTGGTGGAGAAGGCCGTGATGGCGTTGTAGACGATCTCCTGGACGGCGGCGAAGAGGACGTCCAGCTCCTGGCTGGCCTCCTTGGAAAAGACCACGTTCTTCTCCTGGATCTCCTTGGCGCACTCGGCGATGTTCATGGCGTGGTCGCCGATGCGCTCCAGGTCCCCGATGGCGTGGAGGTACTTGGTAACCTCCTTGTTCTGCTGGGAGGTGAGCTCCTTGCCGGTGAGCTGGATGAGGTAGCTGCCCAGCTTGTCCTCGTACTTGTCGATGATGTCCTCCCGGTGGAGGATGAACTGGAACTTCTTCTCCTGGTAGTCCCGGAGGAGGTAGAAGGCGTCCTCCAGGTTGGCCTTGGCCTCCCCGGCCATGTTGTTCACCGCCTGGCGGCTCTGCTCCAGGGCCAGGGCGGGGTGCTGGACGAAGCGGGACTCCAGCCGGTCGAAGTCCTCCTCCTCGGGCCCCGTGGGCTCCCGGTTGGGGATGAGGCGGCAGACCAGCTTTTCCAGCAGGCCGATGACGGGGGTGAGGACCAGCACCGTGGCCAGGCGGAAGACGGTGTTCAGCAGGGCGATCTGCATGGAGCTCAGGCTCATCTCCAGGAAGGAGAAGTGGACGGCGGCGTTCACCCCGTAGAACACGCTCCCCCAGATCACCACCCCCAGCACGTCGATGAGCAGATAGACAAAGGCGGTGCGCTTGCCGCTGGTGTTGGCCCCCAGGGAGGACAGCAGCACCGGCATGGCCGCCCCGATGGCGATGCCCATGGTGAGGGGATAGGCCACCGCGAAGGTGATGGCCCCCGTGGCCGCCAGGGCCTGGAGGATACCCACAGCGGCGGAGGCGCTCTGGAGAACGCAGGTGAAGGCCATCCCCACCAGGATGCCCAGCAGGGGGTTGGAGAAGGTGGTGAGCAGGTCCAAAAAGGCCTGGCTCTCCCGAAGGGGGGCCACCGCGCCGCTCATGGCCTGCATCCCGAACATCAGCACCGCAAAGCCCAGGAGAATGTCCCCCACGTGGCGCTTGGTCTGGCTGTGGCAGAACATCCGCAGGATGATGCCCGCCACCGCCACCACCCCGGTGAGGGTGGCAGTGGACAGCAGGGCGACCCATCCGGCGCCCCCCTGCAGGTCGGACAGGCAGAGGATCCAGCCGGTGACGCTGGTGCCCAGAATGGCCCCCAGGACGATGCCGATGGCCTGGCGCACCTTCATCATGCCGGAGTTGACAAAGCCCACCACCATCACCGAGGTGGCCGAGGAGGACTGAATGATGGCGGTGACCCCCGTGCCCAGAAGCACGCCCTTGATGGGGCTGCTGGAGAGCTTATAGAGCACCAGCTCCAGCTTGCTCCCCGCCACTTTCTTGAGCCCCTCCCCCATAAGGGTCATGCCAAAGAGGAAGAGGGCCACCCCGCCCAGCAGCGAGATGAGATCGGACAGTTCCATGCTGCCCCACGCTCCTTTCTCCACACCAGGGCCCGCGCCCCGGTTCCCCGTGTTTCGACCGTTCTTTTTCCCTATCATATCGTCGAAATGTTAAATCTATCCTGCTGTCGTGGTTAAATCTATGTAAAGTGCGGATTTTGTGCCCTGGCCGGCCGGTCTATCCTCCCCGGGGGCGGCATACACTGGGAAGCACCCAACGGAAACGTTCCAGACGGAGGAGACAGACTATGAATACCCTGACAAGCATTTACCAGGACATCGCCCAGCGCACGGCGGGGGACATCTACATCGGGGTGGTGGGGCCCGCCCGGACGGGGAAGTCCACCTTTATCAAGCGCTTCATGGAGACCATGGTGCTGCCCAACATCGACGACGCCTTCCGCCGCCAGCGGGCCCGGGACGAACTGCCCCAGAGCGGCTCCGGCCGGACGGTGATGACCGCCGAGCCCAAGTTCGTCCCCGAGGAGGCGGTGGAGATCGCCGTGGAGGGGGGCGGGGCCTGCTCCGTGCGGCTCATCGACTGCGTGGGCTACCTGGTCCCCGGGGCGGTGGGCCAGCTGGAGGACGACCAGCCCCGGATGGTCCACACCCCCTGGTTCCCCCAGGAGATCCCCATGGCCGAGGCCGCGGAGATCGGCACCCGGAAGGTCATCGCCGAGCACTCCACCATCGGCATCGTGGTGACCACCGACGGCACCATCACCGACCTGCCCCGGGAGGCCTACCAGGAGGCGGAGAGCCGGGTGATCGCCGAGCTGAAGGAGCTGGGCAAGCCCTTCCTCATCCTCCTCAACTCCGCCCGGCCGGACAGCGACCAGGCCCAGGCCCTCCGGGCCCAGCTGGCGGAGGAGCACAACGTCACCTGCCTGGCGGTGAGCTGCCTGGACCTGAGCCAGCGGGCCGTGACGGAGATCCTCCAGTCGGTGCTCTTTGAGTTCCCCCTGGAGGAGCTCCAGCTCTTCCTCCCCGACTGGGTGGACGCCCTGCCCGGGGAGCACCCCATCAAGGCCGCGGTTTTCCAGACCATCCGGGAGGGCATGGGAAGCCTCCACCGGATCCGGGACGTGAAACCCGCGGTGGAGGCCATGGCCCAGCGGGAGCCCATCACCGAGGCCGCCGTCACCGCCCTGCGCCTGGGCACCGGCCTGTGCCAGGCCCGGCTGGACCTGCCCCGGGGGCTGTTCTACGAGACCTTGTCCCAGCAGACGGGCTTCCCCATCCAGGGGGACGGGGAGTTGCTGAGCCTGCTGGAGGAGCTGGCCCAGGTCCAGGCCGACTACCGAAAGGTGGCCGCCGCCATGGAGGAGGTCCGGGCCACGGGCTACGGCATCGTCATCCCCGAGGCCGGGGAGCTGAAGCTGGAGGAGCCGGAGATCATCAAGCAGGGCGGCCGGTACGGCGTCCGCCTCCGGGCCACCGCCCCCAGCATCCACATGATCCGGGCGGACATCCAGGCGGAGGTCTCCCCCATTGTGGGCAGCGAGAAGCAGTCGGCGGATATGCTGGACTTCCTCCTCCAGGAGTTTGAGGGGGACCCGGCCCGGATCTGGCAGTCCAACATCTTCGGCCGCTCCTTCCACGAGCTGATCAACGAGGACCTGGCCGCCAAGCTCAAGCACATGCCCGAGGAGGCCCGACAGAAGATGCAGCAGACCCTGGAGAAGATCATCAACGAGGGCTCCGGGGGGCTGATCTGCATCATCCTGTGAGGACAATTTCCCATTGACTTTTTTCCCGCCTGCCCTCTATAATAAAGGAAACCACTCTGTTTTCCAAAGGGGGCAGCGGGATGATCCTCACCGTTGACATCGGCAACACCACCACCACCATGGGCCTGTACACACCGGAGGGGGCCCTCCGGTTCCGCGGCTCCCTGAAAACCGACAAGAACAAAACCCAGGACCAGCTGGCCATCGACCTGCTGGATATGTTCCACCTCTACCAGTCGGACATCGCCGGGGTCACCGGCGGGGTGATCTCCAGCGTGGTCCCTCCCATGACCCACGCCATGGCCGGGGCCATCGGCCAGCTCAGCGGGGTGCGCCCCATGATCGTGGGCCCGGGGGTGAAGACGGGGATGAACATCCTGGCAGAGGTCCACAACCAGCTGGGGGCGGATATCGTCGCCTCCTCCGTGGCCGCCCTGCAGAAGTATCCCCAGCCCATCATCGTCATCGACATGGGCACCGCCACCACCCTCTCCTACCTGCTGGACGGCACCTATAAGGGCTGTGCCATCATCCCCGGGGTGCGCATCGCCGTGGAGGCCCTCTCCGGCCGGGCGGCGGAGCTGCCCCACATCTCCATTGAGGAGCCCCCCTCCGTCTTTGGCCGCTCCACCATCGACGCCATGCGCTCCGGCGTCCTCTACGGCAACGCCGGCATGATCGACAGCATGATCCAGCGCATGGAGGAGGCCGCCAAACCCGCCGCCACCGTGGTGATGACCGGGGGGAACGCCGCCCTCATCCAGAAGTACTGCCGCCGGGAGATCCTCATCGACGAGAACCTCCTGCTGGACGGGCTGTACTACCTCTACCAGAAAAACCAGGACCGCCGCCGGCGGAAAGCCGACTGACGGCCCGTCTCCCTCCAGCCCCACCGGCTGGGGGGCTTTTTTTGCCCCGGAATCGGGCTTCCCTCCCGGGGGGATCTGTGGTATACTACCAGTCTAAGTGTATGTCAGCCCGAAGGGAGGCCCGCCCCGTGTCTTTTGAAAACTGCCTGGAATACCTGCGCCGGCGGGGGATCTTTCCCGGCTGGGTGGCCCCCTTCTGCCCGGTGGACAACCTGATCCTCTCGGTGTGCGCCTATGCCCCCCTGGAGGAGGTCCTCCCCGGGGTGGAGGACGGGGACTGGCTCCCCTTCCCCCAGGCCATGGAGCGGCTGGTCCTCCACCCGGACTGGGACGCCGTGGGCCTGGTGATGCCCACCGAGACCCCCACCCTGGTCGCGGAGACCGCCGCCAGCCCCCGCTTTTCTCCCCTGGCCCTGGGCTGCTGCCAGAGCGTGCTGGAGGAGGACACCCAGTTCGCCGCCCTCACCTACCGCCTCTCCGACGGCACCCTCTTCCTGGCCTTTCGGGGGACCGACGACTCCCTGGCCGGGTGGAAGGAGTGCTTCGCCCTGAGCTATGCCTCCGCCGTCCCCGCCCAGGTGCTGGCCCAGGAATACCTGGTCCAGGTGGCCCGGCGGTATCCGGGCAAACTCCGCCTGGGGGGCCACTCCAAGGGGGGCAACCTGGCGGTGTGGGCCGCCGTCCACGCCCCGCCCATCATCCGCCGGCGGATCCTCCAGGTATACAGCAACGACGGCCCCGGCTTTGGCCAGGACCTCACCGGCACCCGGGCCTACCAGGACCTGGCGGAACGCATCGTCACCTACGTCCCCCAGGCCTCCCTGGTGGGGACTCTCCTCCACCAGGACCCCCGGGCGGTAATCATCCGCAGCCACGGCAGCGGCGTCCGGGGGCAGCACAACCCCTTCTCCTGGGAGGTGAAGGGGACGGGCTTCGTCCCCCTCCCCCACCGCTCCCGGCGGGGGGAGCGGGAGGCCGCCGGCTTCCGGGGCTGGGTGGAGTCCCTGAACCCAGATGAGCGGGAGGAGTTCACCCAAGTGTTCTTCTCCCTCCTGGCCGCCTCCCGGGCGGACACCCTGTCGGAACTCTCCCAGGGCTGGGTGGACAGCGCCCTGGCCGTGGCGGGAGCCTATGCCGCCCTTCCCCCGGAACAGCGCCGGGATATGCTCCGCTTCCTGTGGCGCCTGGCGGTGAATCTGAGCACCGGAGGAAAGCATGCCTCCCACCGGTGAAGCGTCCATTTTCCCCAGAAAGGAATCCCCCTATGAATCTCGTGGAAACCTTCGGCGCCAAGGTAGGCGCCCTCTCCCAAACCAACCCCCAGCGGGCCCGGGCCCTGCTCACCGCAGGCTTCCGGGCCAACGGGGTGAAGAACAAGCTCACCGGCCGGAAGGCCTCCCGCTCCGACGGGATGCTCTTCCAGCTGGTGAACCGGGCCATGGTGGACTGCCTGGCCCGCCCCCAGCAGAACGTGATGGTGAGCCTCTTCGTCCCCTGTGAGATGCTCCATCTCCAGGGGCTGCACCCCTACTCCTGCGAGGGGTTCTCCAGCTACCTCTCCGGCTCCATGGCCGAGCAGCCCTTCCTCCGCCAGGCCGAGGACACGGGCATCCCCAACAGCCTGTGCTCCTATCACAAGGTCTTTCTGGGGGCGGCCCAGATGGGCCTGATGCCCAAGCCCCGGTTCATCCTCTCCACCTCCCTGGCCTGCGACGCCAACGCCCTCACCTTCCGGCACATGGCGGAGTTTTACCAGGTGCCCCACTTCCACCTGGACGTCCCCTTCGACCCCTGCCCCCAGGCGGTGGACTATGTGGCCGGGCAGCTGCGGGAGATGGGGGCCTTCCTCACCCGCCAGACCGGCCTCCCGGTGAACGAGGGGGAGCTGGTCCGGGCGGTGGCCCGGAGCCAGCGGACCATGGACCTCTTCCGCCGGGGGCTGGAGCAGCGCCGGGGGAAACAGGTCCTCAGCGACCTCACCTCGGAGCTGCTCCGCACCGCCGCCTTCCACTTCCTGCTGGGTTTGCCGGAGGTGGAGCAGTACGCCCGGCAGCTGCTCCGGGAGATCACCACCGCCCCCCCTGCCCAGGGCAAGCAGATCCTGTGGATCCACACCACCCCCTACTGGGTGGCCCCTCTGCGGCAGCTCTTCGCCCAAAACCCCCGGGTGCAGATCGCCGCCTGCGACATGAGCTACGAGGGCATCCACGAAGCAGACCCCACAAAGCCCTATGAGGCCATGGCCCGGCGGCTGGTCTACTCCCCCATCAACGGCCCGGTGACCCGGCGCATCCAGGCCGGGCTGGACATGGCCCGCACCGTGGGGGCCGACGGGGCCATCTGGTTCTGCCACTGGGGGTGCAAGCGCACCCTGGGGGGCGCCCAGCTGGGCAAGAAGCAGTTTGAAGAAGCCGGCCTGCCCACCCTCCTGCTGGACGGGGACAGCTGCGACCGGGGCTTCGGCGGGGAGGGCCAGGCGGCCACCCGGGTGGAGGCCTTTCTGGAAGTATTGGAGGGCAAAGCATGAGCATCACCTATCACGTCTGCAAATACACCCCTACGGAGCTCCTCACCGCCCTGGGAGGCCAGTGTGCCCTGCTGGACGAGGCCCCGGAGAACTTCGACCTCTCCGACCAGGTGGCCCACCCCAACCTGTGCGGGTTTGGCAAGTCGGTGATCCAGGCCGTCCTGGCCGGCCACGTGAAGGAACTGGTCCTGGTGAACTGCTGCGACACCATCCGCAGCGCCTATGACATCCTGAAGGCCTGGGGAAAGCTGGACTTTCTCTACCTGCTGGACATTCTCCACAGCCAGGAGAGCTGCTCGGTCCACCACGCCCGGGACCAGCTGCTGGCCCTGGCGGAGGCCTACGGGGCCTACAAGGGCACCCAGTTTGACCGGGCGGCCTTCTTCGCCGCCTTCCAGCCCAAGGCCGCCCTTACCGAGCCCCACATCGCCGTGCTGGGGGCCAAGATGGGGTCCCACCTCTTCTCCCTGGTGGAGGAGACCATGCCCCTGCCGGTGGAAAACGCCACCTGCGCCGCCAACCGCCAGGTGGCCCCCCCGGAGGACCAGGGGGACTTCCCGGCGCTGATGGAGGCCTATGCCCGGAACCTGCTGGGGCAGCTGCCCTGTATGCGGATGACGGACAACACCGCCCGAAAGGCCCTCTACCACACCCCGGGGCTGGAGGGGGTGGTCTACCACACCCTCCAGTTCTGTGATTACTACGGCTTTGAGTACGCGGGGCTGCGGGACCACCTCCCCGTCCCCCTGCTGAAGATCGAGTCCGACGGCACCACCCAGAGCCGGGAGCAGCTGCGCACCCGGCTGGAGGCCTTTGCCGAGGGCTTCACCCCCACCCAGAAAGGAGCGCGCACCCCCATGGCACGCAAAGGTTATTTCGCCGGCATCGACAGCGGCTCGGCCACCACCGACGTGGTCATCCTGGACCAGGACAAGCAGATCGTCTCCAAGGTCATCCTGCCCACCGGGGCGGGGGCCTCCAACGGGGCCCAGCGGGCCCTGGACCAGGCCCTCCAGCAGGCCGGCCTCACCCCGGCCGACCTGGCCGCCACGGTGACCACCGGCTATGGCCGGGGGGTGATCCAGGCGGGGGACAAGTCGGTCACCGAGATCACCTGCCACGCCAAGGGGGCCCACTTCCTGAACCCCGCCGTGCGCACCGTCATCGACATCGGCGGCCAGGACAGCAAGGTCATCGCCCTGGAGGCCGACGGCAGCGTCCACAACTTCGTCATGAACGACAAGTGCGCCGCCGGCACCGGCCGCTTTCTGGAGATGATGGCCCGCACCCTGGAGATCTCCCTGGAGGAGATCTCCACCGTGGGCCTGTCCTGGAAGGAGGAGATCACCATCTCCTCCATGTGCACCGTTTTCGCCGACTCCGAGGTGGTCTCCCTGGTGGCCCAGAACAAGGCCCTGCCGGACATCGTCCACGGCCTGAACCAGTCGGTGGCCAGCCGGGCCGCCGCCCTCTATCGCCGGGCAGGGGGCGCCGGCCCTTGCATGATGACCGGCGGGGTCTCCCGGAACCGGGGGGTGGTGGAGGCCATCCAGGAAAAGCTGGGCCAGCCCCTGTACATCCACCCCGACGCCCAGCTGTGCGGGGCCCTGGGGGCCGCCCTCTTCGCCGCGGAGCTGTAAGGCATCCCACCCCGGCAAATCCCTTGTGTTTCCCCGGGCAGATGTGGTATACTATCCACCATAACGCCCTCGCTTCCCGACAAAGGAGGTTCCCGTGGACCTGAACCGCAAGAACATGAAACGTCTGCTGCTGCTCATCACCTTCGGGGTGGTGCTGGCCTGGGTCCTCACCCACCCGGGGCAGGCCGGCGGGCTGCTGTCCGGCTTTTTCTCCCTGCTCTTCCCCTTCCTGCTGGGCGGGTGCCTGGCCTTTCTGGTGAACGTTCTTCTCCGCCCGGTGGAGCGGGGCTGGCGCCGCCTGTGGGGCAAGCGCTACGGCCCCCGGCAGGACCGGGCCCGGCGGCCGGTGTGCCTGCTGGTGAGCATCCTGATCATCATCGGAGCCCTGTTCGCCCTGTTCTTCGTCATCGTCCCCTCCCTGCGGGACAGCGTGGTGAACTTCGCCAACCTGCTCCCCCAGCGGATCCTCCACCTCCAGGGGTGGTGGAACCAGCTGTCCACCTTCCTGGCCGACCACGGGGCCTATCTCCCCGACTTCTCCCTCAACGGCCAGGAGCTCCAGGAGCGCATCCTCACCTTCCTGGAGGAGTACGGGGAGGAGTTTCTGGACACCACCATCTCCACCGCCATCGGGGTGACCTCCTCGGTGGTCTCCCTGATCTTCAACCTGGTGCTGGGGCTGGCTTTCGCCCTGTATCTCCTGGCCCAGAAGGAGACCCTCACCCGCCAGGCCACCAAAGTGGTCCACGCGGTGTTCTCCGCCCCCTGGGCCCAGCGGATCCAGGAGGTGGCCCGGATGGCCAACCAGGCCTTCTCCAACTTCGTGGCCGGCCAGCTCACCGAGGCGGTGATCCTGGGCTGCCTGTGCTTTGTGGGCATGCTGCTCTTCCGCCTGCCCTATGCCGGGGTGATCTCCGTGCTGGTGGGCTTCACCGCCCTGATCCCCATCTTCGGCGCCCTCATCGGGGTGGCCATCGGGGCCCTGCTCATCCTGCTGGTGAACCCCATCCAGGCCCTGTGGTTCGTGATCTTCCTGGTGGTCCTGCAGCAGATCGAGGGCAACGTCATCTATCCTCGGGTGGTGGGCAAGTCCGTGGGGCTGCCGGGCATCTGGGTGCTGGCGGCGGTGACCCTGGGGGGCAACGCCTTCGGCCTGGTGGGGATGCTCTTCGCCGTGCCCCTGTGTTCGGTGCTCTATGCCCTGGCCCGGCGGTGGGTGAACGGCCGCCTGAAGCGGAAAGGGCTGCCGGAGTGAGGGATATGGTTCCACGCCCGTTTGGTTCCCCTCCCGCCTTGGCGGGAGGGGTTTTTCTTGCGCTAGGGCAGAAAATATGGTATGATGTGATGTCATAAAGCATCCGGTGCCCGGCTTTTCTGTCGAGGCGCCGCGACATCCTGCCCCTTTGGGAGGTCTGCGTATGCTGCAAAAAAACGTGTTGGAATATCTGGAGGCCTCTGCCGCCCGGGTGCCGGAGAAGATCGCCTTTGCCGACGAGGAAGAGGCCTTCTCCTTTTCCCGGCTCCAGGCCGCCGCCCGGGGCCTGGGCACCGCCCTGGCCCGGCTCTCCCCCCGGCGAAACGCTCCCGTGGTGGTCCTGGTGGACCACCGGGCGGCCAACCTGGCCGCCTGTTTCGGGGCCCTGTACGCGGGGAACTTCTACGTCCCCCTGGACAGCCAGATGCCCATGGCCCGGCTGCGGGCCATTCTGGAGACCCTCTCCCCCGCCGCCCTGGTTTATGACGAAAAGGAGGCGGAGACCGCCCAGGCCCTGGGGGAATACTGCCCCCTCCTGCTGGACCGGGAGGGCTTCGCCTGCCCGGCGGAGGAGGCCCTGCTCTCCGCCCGGCGGGCCGCCGTGCTGGACATTGACCCGGTGTACGCCATCTTCACCTCCGGCTCCACCGGCACCCCCAAGGGGATCGTCATCGCCCACCGGAGCGTCATCGACTTCATCGAGTGGATGGCCGAGGCCTGCCAGATCACCGGGGAGGACGTGATGGGCAACCAGGCCCCCTTCTACTTCGACCTGTCGGTGAAGGACATCTACCTCACCCTGAAGTGCGGGGCCACCACCCACATCATCCCCAAGAAGGACTTCCTCTTCCCCACCCTGCTGGTGGACTTTCTGGAGGAAAAGAAGGTCACCGCCCTCATCTGGGCCACCTCCGCCTTCCACCTGGTGGCCAACTCCGGGGTGCTGGAGAAAAAGGCCCCCAGCCACCTCCGCACCGCCATTTTAGGGGGCGAGGCCCTGCAGGCCAAGCAGCTCAACCGCTGGCGGGCCGCCCTGCCCCAGGTGCGGTACATCAACCTCTACGGCCCCACGGAGGTCACCGTGGACTGCACCTGGTACCCGGTGGAACGGGAATTCGCCGACGACGAGCGCATCCCCATCGGCACCCCCTGCGCCAATAAGGAGGTCTTTCTCCTGGACGAGACCCTCCAGCCTGTGCCTCCGGGGCAGCCGGGGGAGATCTGCGTCCGGGGCATCGGCCTGGCCAAGGGGTACTTCGGCCAGTGGGACAAGACCCGGGCGGCCTTCATCCAGGACCCCCGGAACCCCAACTACCCCGACCTGATCTACCGCACCGGGGACCTGGCCACCATGGACGAATCCGGCCTGCTCACCTTCCTCACCCGGCGGGACGGGCAGATCAAGCACATGGGCTACCGCATCGAACTGGGGGAGATCGAAACCGTCCTCAACAGCTTCCCTACCATCCAGGAGGTGGCCTGCTTCTTCGACCCGGAAAAAGATCGGATCCACTGCGTCTACACCGGCAGCGAGGACAGCAAGGCCATCGCCAAGCAGGCCCGGGCCGGCCTGCCCCGGTACATGGTGCCCAACCTCTACCACCAGGTGGAGGCCATGCCCCACAACCCCAACGGGAAGATCGACCGGCCCCGGCTGCGGGAGGAGTACCTTGGCCATGAAACTCACTGATTACGATTCCCTGGCCCGGCTGGCCTCTGCCCACCTCCGCCCGGGGGTGCGGGCCAACACCATGGTCTCCCAAGGAGAGTATGGCCCCGCCCTGGCGGCAGGGGCCCTCACCGCCTGGGAGACCCCCGCCGGCCTGCTCCTGCTGCGGGACCGGGGGAACCATGCCCGGCTGCACTTCTTCCTGGAGGACCTCTCCGCCCCCCTGGGGGCCGCCCTGCCAGACCCCACCGTCACCGAGGTGGCCTACCGCCCCCGGGACAAGGGGCTCCAGGAGGCCGTGGACTATCTCACCCGGCAGGGCTTTGCCCTGTGTCTGGAACGGGTGCGCCTGTCCCGCAAAGCGGGGCAGGGGGAGGAGACGGCGGAGCCTGTCTCCCGCCCGGGCCCCGAGGCCGGGCCGGTGGTGCTGGCCTTCCTCCGAGAAAACTTCTCCTCCCTCACCGGCTGTCTGCCCAACGAGGCCGAACTGGCCGGGGACCTGGCCGCCCGCCGGGTCCTCACCCTGGAGGAAGACGGCCGGATCACCGGCCTGCTCCACTTCACCCTGGAAGGGAACACCGGGGAGATCCGCCACCTGGCCGTGGCCGCGGGCTGTCGGGGCACCGGCCGCACCCGCCCATTGCTGGCGGCCTACCTCCAGGCCATCGGCGGTGCCAAGAGCATCGTCTGGACCGGGGCGGAGGACCAGGCCGCCCAGGCCGCTTACAGCCGCTTTGGCTTCGCCCCGGACGGCCGGCGCTCCGCCGTGCTGTGCTATTCTAAGAAAGAAGGTTGAACCCCATGAAAGAACAGCTGCTGCAGATCCTCACCGAGGCCGTCCCCGGTGTGGACTTTGAGACCGAGACCGCTCTGGTGGACGACGAGATCCTGGAATCCCTGGACATCGTCACCATCGTCTCCGAGATCAAGGAGGCCTTTGATGTGGAGATCTCCGTGGACGACCTGGTGCCGGAAAACTTCAACTCTGTGGAGGCCATGCTGGCCCTGATCCAAGCCCGGCAAGACGACTGACCATGTCCTTTACCTCCCTTCCCTTTCTGGTGCTGGTGCTGGCGTCGGTGGGGGTGTACTACCTGCTGCCCAAAAAGGGGCAGTGGGTGGCCCTGCTGGCAGCCAGCATGGTGTTCTACTGCGTAGGGGGCGGCAAGACCATCCTCTACGTGTTCTACACCGCCGCCACGGTGTATGTCTCCGGCCGGCTGCTGGGTCACTTCAACGACCTGCGCCGGGCCGCGCCCAAAGAGGAACGCAAAGCCATCACCGCCAAATACAAACCCTATCGCCGGGGGGTGGTTCTGGCCGCCTGCCTGGCGAATTTTGTGCTGCTCTACGTGCTGAAGTACTGGAACTTCACCGCCGAGCTCCTCCAGCCCCTGGCCGACCATGTGCGCCCCGGCAGCCAGATCCCCCTCTCGGAGCTCATCCTCCCCCTGGGGATTTCCTACTTCATCTTCCAGTCGGTGGGCTACGTCATCGACGTCTACCGGGACAAGTACCAGCCGGAGCGGAACTTTGCCAAGCTCCTCCTCTTTGTCTCCTTCTTCCCCCAGATGGTCCAGGGGCCCATCGGCCGGTTTGACCAGCTCTCCCCCCAGCTGCTGGCGGGGCGGTCGGTGAACTTCACCGACCTGAAGTACGGCATCCAGCTGATGATGTGGGGCTACTTCAAGAAAATGGTCATCGCCGACCGGGCCGCCGTGCTGGTGAACACCGTGCTGGACGACCCCTGGTCCCACAGCGGCAGCGTCATCGCCGTGGGGGTGCTCTTCTACTGCATCCAGCTCTACGGGGACTTCTCCGGGGGCATCGACATCGCCCGAGGGGTGGCCCGGATGTTCGGCATCGACCTGGCGGAGAACTTCCGCCGGCCCATCTTCTCCACCTCCCTCACCGACTTCTGGCGGCGGTGGCACATCACCCTGGGGGCCTGGATGCGGGACTATCTCTTCTATCCCCTCTCCCTGTCCAAGCCCTTTGCCAAGCTGGGGAAATTCACCCGGAAGCACGTCAAGGGCAAGCTGGGAAAAATCCTGCCCACCTCCCTGGCCACCTTCATCGTCTACTTTGTCATCGGCATCTGGCACGGGGCCAACTGGCGGTATGTGGCCTTCGGCTTCTGGAACGGCGGCATCATCACCCTGTCCCTGCTGCTGGCCCCCCAGTTTTTGGTGTGGAAGGAAAAGCTCCACATCAACGACAAGTCCCTGGGCTGGCACCTGTTCCAGGTGGCCCGGACCAACATTCTGGTCTTCTTCGGCCGGTACATCACCCGGGCCCCTCGGTTCCTCACGGCGGTGTGGATGGTGAAAGAGACCTTCCTCCACCCCAACCTCCCCGACCTGTGGAACGGTACCCTGCTCACCCTGGGCCTGACCCAGTGGGACTTTGCCGTGGTCATCGTGGGGGTGGTCATCCTCCTGGCCACTGAGTGGTACCAGGAGAAACAGGGTCCCATCCGCCCCATGCTGGAGACCAAGCCCCCCCTGGTCCAGTGGCTGGCCACCATGGTCCTCCCCCTGGTCCTCCTCTTCTGTTTCGGGGTGCTCCGGGCGGATTACATCCCCGAAGGCTTCATCTATCAGCAGTTCTGACCAGAGGAGGTTTTTATGAATTCCAAACGCTGGCTGTTGGGCTTCCTGGCCACGGTTGTGGCGCTGGGAGCCGCCGTGCTGGGGTTCAACTGGCTGGTGGACCCCTTCGGGATCTTCTCCCACAAAGCCCTGGAGTGGCCCTCCTACGAGATGACCCTCAACCCCCGCACCGCCAAGATTACCTATCTGAAAGACCACCACCAGGAATACGACTCCTATATCCTGGGTTGCTCCTCGGTGAGCTCCTTCCCGGTGGAGACCCTGAACGAATACCTGGACGCCAACTTCTACAACATGATCGTCTACGGGGCGGACATGCTGGATGTGGAGCAGCAGGCCACCTACCTCATCGAAAACTACGAGGTGAAAAACCTGGTGGTGAACGTCTACATCGACAACGCCAAGGACTACAACGTGGAGAGCGACCCCCGGTCCTACGCCATGCCCCCGGAGACCACCGGGGAATCCGCCCTCACCTTCTACCCCAGATACCTCTTCATGGACCCCCGCCACAGCCTGGACAAGCTGCGGTACATGGCCCAGGACACCTACCTCACCCAGCCCTTCGACGTCTTTGACGAGGCCAACGGGGCCTATGACAAAAAGGTCCGGGACGCCGAGCCCATTGGGAACATGGAGGAGTACCTGGAGGCCTACCCCGTCTTTGCCGACTACCCCGACCTGTCCAACCAGACCAACGAGGCGGCCATCACCGGCACCCTGGAGAGTTTGTCCCGGATCAAGGCCCTGTGCGAGACACACGGCATCCGCCTCATCGTCCTCACCGCCCCGGTGTACGCCGACTACCTGGACTCCTTCCCCTGGGACCAGGTGGCGGACTTCTACACCCGCCTGGCGGAGGTCACCGACTACTGGGACTTCTCCTACTCCTCCGTGAGTTTTGAGCCCCGGTACTTCTACGACGAATCCCACTTCCGGGAGTGCGTGGGGAACATGGCCCTGGCCCGGATCTTTGGGGACAACAGCGTGTACATCCCCGAGGATTTCGGCGTCTACGTCACCGCAGAAAACGCGGCGGACCACGTGGCCCAGATGGCCTCGGCAGAGCCCCTGCCCCTGGAGGAATACACCGACCAGGTGCCGGTGCTGATGTACCACCACATCGACCCCCAGGCCGACGACAACACCACCATCACCCCGGAGACTTTTGAGGCCCAGATCGCCGCCCTGGCGGAGGCCGGCTACACCGCCATCTTCCCCGACGACCTGGCCGCCTACGTCCGGGAGGGGAAGGAGCTGCCGGAGAAACCGGTGGTCATCACCTTCGACGACGGGTATTTGAGCAACTACGAATATGCCTGGCCCATTCTGGAGAAGTACGGCATGGTAGCCACCATCTTCGTCATCGGCTCCACTGTGGGGGACACCGACCACTACAAGGACACCGACTACCCCATCACCCCCCACTTCTCCTATGCCCAGGCCAAGGAGATGGTGGACTCCGGGGTCATCTCCATCCAGAGCCACACCTACGACATGCACCAGTGGGGGCCCTACGAGGACACCGACCAGCCTCGGGAGAACCTGCTCCCCTTGGAAGGCGAGTCAGAGGCCGACTACCGGGCTGCCCTCTCTGCCGACTGCGAGACCATCCGCCGGGAGATCCAGACGGGCACCGGGGAGGAGGCGGTCCACGTGATGGCCTTCCCCGGGGGGTACTACGACACTCTGTCTCTGGTAACCCTGCTGGAGAACGGGTTTGACATCTCCTTCTCCACCGAGGTGGGGACCAACACCCTGGTAAAGGGGATGGACCAGTCCCTCCTGGCCCTGGACCGGTACAACATGAACGAGTCGGTTTCCGTGGAGGAGATGCTGTCCTACCTGGCATGACCGCTCCTCTATCCGCATGCAAAAACGCACCCCCGCGGGAGTTTCCCTCCCGCGGGGGTGCGCTGTTTTTTTGCCATCTGTCCCCGCCTCAGTCCCGCTCGTCAAAGCCGAAGCTGCGGATGAGGTTGAGGTTGTCCCGCCAGCGCTCCTTGACCTTGACCCAGGTCTCCAGATAGACCTGGGTGCCCAGGAAGCGCTGGATGTCCTCCCGGGCCTGGGTGGAGACCTTCTTCAGCATGGCCCCCTGCTTGCCGATGATGATGCCCTTGTGGGAGTCCTTCTCACAGTAGATGGTAACGTGGAGGTCGATGATCCCGCTCTCCCGCTCGGCGAACTTGGTGACCTCCACGGCGGTGCCGTGGGGGACCTCCTTGTCCAGGCAGTAGAGGAGCTTTTCCCGGACGATCTCGGCACACACCTGCCGCTCCGGCTGGTCGGTGACCACCCCGGGGGGGAAGAGGGCCGGCCCCTGGGGGAGAAAGCCCCCCAGGACCTCCAGCAGGTCCTCCACCCCCTCCCCCGTCCGGGCGGAGAGGGGCAGGATGGCGGCAAAGTCGTGGGCCTGGCTATAGACGGCCATGACCTCCAGCAGCTGGGCCTTTTCCACCGTGTCGATCTTGTTGATGACCAGCACCGCCGGCAGCCCGGCGGCCTGGATCTGGCCGATGAGGTCGGCCTCCGGCCCGCCAATGTGGGGGATGGGCTCCACCAGCAGGACCACCGCGTCCACGTCGGCCACGCTCTTGCGGACCACCCCCACCATGTAGTCCCCCAGGCGGTTGGCCGCCTTGTGCAGGCCGGGGGTGTCCAGGAAGACGAACTGGTCCTCCCCCCGGGTGAGGACACCGCAGATCCGGTTCCGGGTGGTCTGGGGCTTGTTGCTGACGATGGCCACCTTCTCCCCCACCAGGGCGTTGAGGAGGGTGGATTTGCCCACGTTGGGCCGGCCGCAGAGGGTGAGCATCCCGCAGCGCTTCACCTCGGCCTCCGCCGGGGGGGCGGGGGCGGGCGCCAGGGGCTCGTTGAGGGCGGGGTTCTCCCGGTCCCGGGTGACCCCCAGGCTCTCCAGGATGGCCTCCTCCCGCTGGCGCATCTGGGCCTTCTGGGGGCCCTCGTCCAAATGGTCATACCCCAGCAGGTGGAGCACCGAGTGAACCGCCAGATAGGCCAGCTCCCGCTGGACGCTGTGGCCGAAGTCCTCCGCCTGGCGCTTGGCCTGGTCCAGGTCGATGACCATGTCCCCCAGGTAGCACAGGCCGGTCTCCGGGTCGCGCTCGTCCTCCCCGGTGCCGTCGGGGGGCGTGCCGGGGGTGAGGTTCAGCATGGGGAAGGAGAGGACGTCGGTGACCTGGTCCACCTCCCGCTGCTCCCGGTTGATCTCCCGGATGCCCTCGTCCCCGGTGAGGAGCACGTCCACCCCGCAGGGGATGGCCACCCCCTCCGCCGCCAGGGCGGCGGCGATCACCCGGGTGAGCAGGGGTTTGTAGGGATTCTGACCGGGCAGCTCCCAGTCGATGTAGATGTCATGGTTCTTCATGTGCTCTCCCCCTTATGCCGTGCTTGGCTTTCCTGCGGTTCTCGTCGTTCTCATAGGCCTGGATGATCCGCTGGACGATGACGTGGCGGACCACATCCCCCTGGGTGAGGCGGCAGATGGCGATGTCCTCCACGTCCCGGAGGATGCGCATGGCCTCCTTCAGGCCGGAGACCTTGTCCCCCGGCAGGTCGATCTGGGTCACGTCCCCCGTGATGACGATCTTGGAGCCGAACCCCATTCGGGTGAGGAACATCTTCATCTGTTCCCGGGAGGTGTTCTGGGCCTCGTCCAGGATGATGAAGGAGTCGTCCAGCGTCCGCCCCCGCATATAGGCCAGGGGGGCCACCTCGATGTTCCCCCGCTCCAGGTATTTGTTATAACTCTCCGCCCCCAGCATCTCGAAGAGGGCGTCGTAGAGGGGCCGGAGGTAGGGGTCCACCTTGCTCTGCAGGTCCCCGGGGAGGAAGCCCAGCCGCTCCCCCGCCTCCACCGCCGGCCGGGTGAGGATGATGCGGTTGACCTCCTTGGCCCGGAAGGCCGCCACGGCGGCGGCCACCGCCAGGTAGGTCTTGCCGGTACCTGCGGGGCCCACCCCCAGGGTCACGGTGTTTTTCCGGATGGCGTCCACGTACCGCTTCTGGCCCACGGTCTTGGCCTTCACGGGCTTGCCCTTGGCGGTGACGCAGAGCACGTCGGCCGCCAGGGTCTGGATCTTGTCCTCGTTGCCCGACTTCACCAGCTGGATGAGGTAGCGGACGTTCTGTTCGTGGATGGCCTCCCCCCGGGCGGAGAGGCCCAGCAGGCCGTGGATGACTTTTGCCGCCTGGTCCACGGCCTCGGCCGCCTCCCCGGTGATCTTCAGCTGGTCGTCCCGGCTGGTGACCCGGACCCCCAGTTCCTGTTCCAAAAGGCGGATGTTCTCGTCAAAGGACCCGAAGATGTCGATGGCGTCTTCCATCCGCTCGATGCTTACCGTCTGTTCGATCATGGCGCTCCTTCCTCCCCCTGGTCCAGGGGGGTGCTCTCTTTTGTCTGCTGGGTCAAGGGGACCTCCCGCCCGATCTGTTCCCGGCACTGGGCCAGCAGGGTCACCCGGAGCATCCCGTCCTCCTCTTCCACCGCCCAGTCTGTCCGCAAAATCTCCCCCTGGTCCAGGGCCTGGTCCAGGTCGGCCAGCAGGCGGGTGCGGAGCATCTCCTCCGCCTGGGCCCGGTCCAGGGTGATCTCTTCCAGGGTGTAGGCCCGGCAGGTCTCCTTCTCCCAGATCACCGGGAGAGCCTTGCCGGGAAGGGGGGTGCAGACCTTCTGTTCTGTCATTGTATCATAGTTCTCCGCCGGAATTCCACTCTTTCCAAAAATTTTCACCCGTTTGCCCCCCAGGGAGAGGGTGTAGCGGACCCATTCCTCCCCGGTGTAGACCTTCTCCTGGGCGGTGAGGGGGATCTCCGCCGTGAAGGTCCGCCAGGTCTGGGCCATCACCAGGCCCTCGGCGTGGACCAGCTTGGTCCCCAGGCTCCCCTCCAGGGGCGGGGTGGGGTCCAGCTCCATGGCCCCGGCGATGAGGACCTCCCCCTCCAGCACCGCGTCCCCCACCTGCACCTGGGCGTCCCCCGCCCAGGGCTCGATGTGGGTGATCACGCCGTCGGCGGCGGAGACCACATCCCCGGGCTGGTCCTCGGGGCGCAGGTCCGGCGGGTCCTCCCGCTCCCGGACCACCACCTCCACCCGGGTGCCCTGGAGGTTCACAGCGCAGAAGGTGAGGCTGTCCATGGTGCGGAGCATCCGGTTCTCCACCTGGCGGACCTCCACCCCGGGGGCATAGGTCCCCACCGACACCCCGCACAGCCGCAGCTGGGCCAGGACGGCCTCCTTCGGCAGGTTCTCGCAGCCCACCACGTCGATGGTGAGCACCGTCCGGGACCCCACGGCAAAGAGGACCACCGCCAGGGCCAGCCCCGCCCATAGGGCATACCGCCGCCGGAACCGCCGGAGAAAGACGGGCACCCCTCCGGCCCCCACCTGGGTGAGGGGGTAGCCGGCCTCCCGGGCCAGGGCCTCCAGGGTCAGGCTCTGCCAGAGGGTGGTGCGGACCAGCAGGGTCCCCCCCGCCTGGGGGAGCATTTTCAGCAGGGGGACCCCCGCCCCGGCGCAGAGGTTGAGAAAGGCCGCCGGCGTCTCCCCGGCCACCTGGAACTCCCTCCACCCCAGCAGCCAGGCCAGAAACTTCTTCACGCCCCTCCCCCCTTTACAGCAGGTCCAGGCCGGTGACCCGGCCGGTGAGGCGGAGCTGGCCGGGGGCCATGGCCTGGATCTCCAGGTCCTCCCCCGCCACCCGGAGGATCCACCCCCCGCCGTCCACGTGGATCTCCTCCCTGCCATAGGAGAGGATTCCCTTGTAGTTTTCCAGATAGACCTCCCGGGCCCCGATGAGCTCCACCCTGGGGGCGCCCACGCCCCCAGGCGGGGCCAGCAGGGCGGCCGTCCGCTCCCGCCAGGTGGGTTTCGGGGCTCCCTTCTCCTGCTCTGCCATGGGCCTGCCTCCTTCCCCAGTGTTTCTATCTTCTATCCCTATGCGCCGGGCCCGGGGTTTATCCACCGGCGGCCTCCTCCGGCAGCAGGGGCCGCCCCTCCGGGGAGAAGTGGTACACCACGTACCGCCTTCCCCCCAGCCCCTTCACCTGGGCCAGGCAAAAGGCCGGGGCCAGGGGGAAGGGCCGCCCCGAGTCCCAGGGCCAGGCCAGGCAGAAGATCCCATCCCCCCGCTGACATTCCAGGGCCCGCCCCGCCTCCCGGGCCCCCTGGGCCAGCACCGGGTCCCGAGGGAAGCGGTCGGCCCCCCGGCAGGTCTCCCGCCAGCCCCGGGGCGGGCCGGCCGGGGCCTTGGCGAAGGGGAAGCTCAGCCCGGCCCGGCCCCCGGTCACCGGCCAGCAGCCCCGGCGGCGGAGGCTCTCCACCGGCACCGTCCGCCGCAGCCGGAGGCAGCCCCCCTCCGGGAGGAGGGTGCCCAGGTCCAGCTCCCCCCCGGCCCCCTGGACATAGCCCCGGTAGAGGCCCTCCCCCGGGCCGGGGCGCTCCATCACCAGCTCCACCCGGTCCCCCGCCTGGCGGCAGCGGAGCACCCCGGGCGCCATGGAAAAGGTCTGTTCCATGGGCACACCCCCTGTTCTGTCCCGAATTCTCCTTCACTCTATGCCCTGAAAGCGCAAAACATCCCGCCCCGGATGGGGCGGGATGTTTGCGGTGTTCAGGCTTTCCCCAAAGGGCTCAGGCATCCTCTAGGGGCTTCATCAAATTGGCATAATATCCGTCGGCGGTGTAGAGGGCCATCACGGGGTTGTGGACCAGCACCCGGTCCTTCACCACCAGGGTGGTGGTCACCGCCTGGGAGTGTTTGTAAAAGAGGCTGTCGTGGCCCACGCACAGGCCCATGACAATGTTCAGCTCCGTTCCCGCCTGGGCCAGCAGCTGGGCCTGGAGAACGGGGTTGCAGGCCACGGGGCCGGGGCCCTGGTGGGCCTGGTCGATGCCCAGGTCGGTTTTGAAGATCTCCCCGGCCTTGCACCCCACACCGAAGACCTCGAAGCCGTTGGCCCGGAGCATCTTGGCCAGGACGCGGCTCTCCCGGATGAGGGCCACGCAGGTGGCGATGCCGATCTTATGGTACCCCATCCGCTTGGCGAAGAGGATGGTCTCCTGGACCCGGGGCCATTTCCGGTAGCCGTCGGACTCGATCCCCGCGGCCACCTGGGCCAGCTTCTGGTCCTCCTCGTCGGTGAGGTACTGTTGGAGGGAGGCCTCCCGCTGGGCCTGCGTCACCTGGCGGCTGACGCAGAAGGCCGGGTAGGGCCGGTTGGAGGTGTGGTTGTCGCACCGGGTGGCGGCGCAGTCGATGCAGGAGCGGCACAGTTCCTCTTGGCTCATTCTGCCTTCCCCCCCTTGGCCCGGTCCCGGCGGATGAGCTCCTTCATGGCCTCCACGGCCACCTGCACGGACAGGGTGACGTTCTCCGACTCCTTCTGGTCCAGGCCGGCCTTTTCCCGCTCCTGGTTCCAGATCACGTGGAAGGCCGACCCGCACCGCACCCCCAGGGCGGCGGCGGCGGTGAAGAGGGCGGCGGACTCCATCTCGCTGGCCAGGACCCCCAGGCGCTTCCAGGCCTCCCACTTGGCCAGCAGTTCGTAGGACACGGGCATCCGCTCCGGGGAATGCTGGCCATAAAAGGAGTCCTTGCACTGGACCACCCCGGCGTGCCACCGGTGGCCGGAGGCCTTCGCCGCGTCCACCAGGGCCGTGAGGACCTCATAGTGGGGCACGGCGGGGAACTCGATGGGGGCGTACTCCCGGCTGGTGCCCTCCTGGCGCACAGCGCCGGTGGCCACCACCAGGTCGTCGCTCTGGACCTCCAGGGCGATCCCCCCGCAGGTCCCGGTGCGCATAAAGGTGTCCGCCCCGGCGGCGTGGAGCTCCTCCATGGCGATCACCGCAGAGGGCCCGCCGATGCCCGTGGAGCAGACGGTGACCTTCTCCCCCAACAGGGTGCCGGTGTAGATGTTGAACTCCCGGTTATAGGCCACATGGACCGGGTCGTCAAAGTAGGGAAGGAAATACTGGCACCGGCCCGGGTCGCCGGGCAGGAAGCAGTAGCGCCCGATGTCCCCGGGGGCGCAGCGGAGATGAAATTGCACTTGCCGTTCTTCCTGTTTCATGGGGTTGGTTCCTCCTTCTCCTGTCGCTGGGCCTGGATGCGTTTCCAGTCCAGGTAACCTTCCAAAATCAAGGCGGCCGCCACGGCGTCCACCTTGTCCTTGCGCTGCTTGGCCCGGATGCCCTGCTCCCCCAGGATCCGGTGGGCGTCCACGGTGGTCCGTCGCTCGTCCCACAGGACCACGGGCAGGCCGGTGGCCGCCTCCAGCTCCTTGGCAAAGGCGGCGTACTTCTCCGCCCGGGGGCCCAGGGTGCCGTCCATGTTCCGGGGGTAGCCCATCACCAGCTCCTCCGCCCCCTGTTTCCGGGCCAGGGCGGCCAGCTCCTCCAGGACCACCGGGGCCTTCCGGCTCTTGATGAGGAAGGTCTGCCCCGCCAGCAGCCCCGTGGGGTCGGACAGGGCCACCCCCGTCCGGGCGTCGCCGTAGTCAATGGCCATGATGCGCATGAAATGCCCCCTTCCTTAAAATATGGAATGCCATTATCTTACCCTGCCGCCCCCGGCCTTGTCAAGGGAAGGGTCCGCCGGACGCTGTGTCCCCATACTACCACCCAACCGGCCCCCGGGCCATGCCCCAGGGGCGGTATTTTTCTTCCTCCCAGGGGCCCTTCCCTACTTCCCCCGGGGCAAATCCCCGGAAAACCGGGGCGGGAACCGCCATAAAATTGTGCTTGACATCGGGACAGGCCCGTGGTAGAATAGTCGCACCTATGAAAAGGGCTTATTTTTTGTGCGCAGATTACGGTATCTGCCCACAAACCCTGGACCGTTTGGACATAGGGAGGCAAACGATGCCGATCCTACCGTGTTTCTTTTTTGTGCCCATTGGGCATAGGTGAAATTCGCCGGGATCGGAATCGCCTGTGGACAGGCGGAGGGCCGACTTCCGGCGTTTCGTTTTTCCCGGGGCCGAACATCGTAAAGGAGGTGCCGCAAATGGCAAAAGCCGGCGCACGGGTGAAGATCACCCTCAGATGCAACGAGTGCAAACAGCGCAACTACAACACAACCAAGAACAAGAAGAATACCCCCGACCGCTTAGAGATGAACAAGTACTGCCCCTTCTGCAGAAAACACACCGTTCATAGTGAGACTAAGTGATGATGGCCCACATTCCCTGTAAGAAAGAAGGGTGGAACTGAATGTCTGAAAAAGAAAAGATGAACCAGGACGGGACTGAGGAGAAGACCAAGCCGGCCAAGGCAGACAAGGCCGAAAAGGAAAAGGCCAAAGCCAAAGCCGAGAAGGAAAAGAAGCCTGGCATCGGCAAGCGCATCGGCCGGTTTTTCCGGGAGCTGCGCTCCGAGCTGAAGAAGGTCTCCTGGCCCACCCGGGCGGAGACCCTGAAGAAAACAGGCATCGTGATCGTCTGCGTCATCGTCGTCGGTATCATCGTCTGGATCTTCGACGGCATTGCCAGCTCCGTGATCGACGCGCTCCTCTCCCTCTTCGGCCACTGAGAAAGGTGATTTACCATGGCGGAAGAAGCGAAATGGTACGTGGCGCACACCTATTCGGGTTATGAGAACACCGTAAAAGCCACCATCGAAAAAGCGGTGGAAAACCGCAACATGGGTGACCTCATCCTGGGGGTGAACATCCCCATGGAGACCGTCACCGAGATCACCGACAGCGGCTCGAAAACCGTGGAGCGGAAAGTCTTCCCCGGTTACGTGCTGGTGAAAATGGTGATGACCGACGAGACCTGGCACCTGGTCCGCAACGTGCGGGGGGTCACCGGGTTCGTGGGTTCCGGCAACAAAGCCATCCCCCTCACCGACGCGGAGATCGCCTCTCTGGGTGTGGAGAAGCGGGAGGTCGTTGTCAACTACCAGGTGGGCGACAATGTTCGCATCACCGACGGCGCGCTGGAGTCCTTCCTCGGCATCGTGGAAGAGATCGACATGGAGCGCCAAAAGGTTCGGGTGGTCGTGTCCATGTTCGGCCGGGAGACCCCGGTGGAGCTGGACCTGGACCAGATCGAACCCATCTGACCCCGGGACCCATCCCGGGCGTGGGAGGAGCGGCACGCCGCTCCGTCCAACCACATTTTCGTAATGGAGGTGCTCTAAGTGGCACAGAAAGTAACTGGATACGTAAAACTGCAGATTCCCGCCGGCAAGGCAACCCCGGCGCCCCCCGTCGGCCCCGCCCTGGGCCAGCACGGCATCAACATCGCCGCCTTTACCAAGGAGTTCAACGAGCGCACCAAGAACGACGCGGGCCTGATCATCCCCGTGGTCATCACCGTCTACGCCGACCGCTCCTTCACCTTCATCACCAAGACCCCTCCCGCTGCCGTCCTCATCAAGAAGGCCTGCAACATCGAGAAGGGTTCCGGTGTGCCCAACAAGGACAAGGTGGCCACCATCAGCAAGGAAGACGTGCGCAAGATTGCCGAGACCAAGATGCGTGACCTGAACGCCGCCAGCATCGAGGCCGCCATGAGCATGATTGCCGGCACCGCCCGCTCCATGGGCGTGGTCGTTGGCGAGTAAGGCAGGAGGGTAGAGATATGTTTAGAGGAAAAAAGTATCAGGACAGCGCAAAGCAGATCGACAAGGCCAACCTGTATGACACCGCAGAGGCCATGGATCTGATCGTCAAGACCGCCCCCGCCAAGTTCGATGAGACCGTGGAGCTCCACGTGAAGCTGGGCGTGGACTCCCGCCACGCCGACCAGCAGGTCCGCGGCGCCATCGTGCTGCCCCACGGCACCGGCAAGGTGCCCCGGGTGCTGGTCTTCGCCAAGGGCGACAAGGCCGACGCCGCCAAGGAAGCCGGCGCCGATTACGTGGGCGAGGCCGACCTGGCCCAGAAGATCCAGCAGGAGAACTGGTTCGACTTTGACGTGGTCATCGCCTCCCCCGACATGATGAGCGTGGTGGGCCGCCTGGGTAAGCTGCTGGGCCCCAAGGGCCTCATGCCCTCCCCCAAGGCCGGCACCGTCACCCCCAACGTGGCCGGCGCCGTCCAGGAAGCCAAGGCCGGTAAGGTGGAGTATCGTCTGGACAAGACCAACATCATCCACTGCCCCATCGGCAAGGTCTCCTTCGGCCCCGAGAAGCTCAGCGAGAACTTCAACACCCTCATGGGCGCCATCCTGAAGGCCAAGCCCGCCGCCGCCAAGGGCACCTATGTGAAGAGCTGCGTCGTGGCCTCCACCATGGGCCCCGGCATCAAGGTCAACGCCGCCAAGCTGGTGTAAGGCCGGCAAAAATTTCGGTCATTCCCCGGAAAATTTCTTGACAGAACCTTTCCGGAATGATACAATGTCACAGCGTTCCAAAGACAGCAGGTGCCCCATAAATCCTGCCGAGGATGCAGTCAAACAGCCCTCCCCCTTTGGGAGGTGCCTGTCCCTACGATTGCTGCACGTCCCCGTGTCTTTTGGCGCGGGGACGTTTTCTTTGGTTCCCATTCTATTTGTGGAGGTGAAACAACTGTATGCCTAACGCAAAGATCCTCAGTGAGAAACAGGCCATCGTCGCTTCCCTGACCGAGAAGTTCCAGAATGCCGCCGCCGGCGTCATCGTGGACTACAAGGGCATCACCGTGGCAGAGGACACCGAGCTGCGCGCCAAGATGCGGGAAAACGGCGTGGACTACTTCGTCATGAAGAACACCCTCACCCGGTTCGCCGCCAAGAACGCCGGCCTGGACGACCTGTGCGACGTGCTGGAGGGGACCACTTCCATCGCCATCTGCGAGGGCGACCCCGTGGCCGCCGCCAAGGTGGTGTCCGAGTTCTCCAAGAAGCTGGCTGACCAGAAGAAGTTCTTCATCAAGGCCGGTTTCGTGGATGGCAAGGTCATCTCCGTGGAGGAGGTCAAGGCCCTGGCCGACCTGCCCAGCAGAGAGGTCCTGGTGGCCACCGTCCTGGGCACCCTCATTGCCCCCATCCGTGGTCTGGCCACTGTGCTGGACGCCAACATCTCTGGCCTGGCCCGTGTGATGCAGGCCATCGCCGACCAGAAGGGCGAGTAAGCCCACCCCCCTGTTTTGTACAGAGAAACCCCTGGCAAACAAATGATTCTTTACTATACTATTTTGGAGGTATCCTACTATGGCAAGCGAAAAGATCACTGCTCTGATTGAAGAAGTTAAGGCTCTGACCGTCCTGGAACTGTCCGAGCTGGTTCACGCTCTGGAGGACGAGTTCGGCGTCTCCGCCGCCGCCCCCGTGGCCGTTGCCGCCGCTGGCGCCGCCCCCGCTGCTGAGGCCGCCGCTGAGAAGACCGAGTTCGACGTGGTCCTGGCCAGCTTCGGCGACGAGAAGATCAAGGTCATCAAGGCCGTCCGTGAGATCACCGGCCTGGGCCTGGCCGACGCCAAGGCCGTTGTCGAGGCCGCTCCCAAGGCCATCAAGGAAGGCGTGTCCAAGGACGAGGCCGAGGAGATGAAGAAGAAGCTGGAAGAGGCCGGCGCCAAGGTCGAGCTGAAGTAATCTCTCCCCTTTCTTTTTCCATTCCAAGTCCCCTGGTCATTTGACCGGGGGACTTTTTTCTCTCAAAAAGCGGAGCGCGCCCCCCCGGCGCGCTCCGCTTTTCCATTCTGTAGAAACCCCCGCAGGGCTCACCCCTCCCCGGGGCTTTGCACCAGCCGCCGGCGCCATTTTCCGGTCTTCTCGTAAATATACCCCAGGGGCACCGAGGAGGCCGGGGCGATGGCGCAGGCCCAGAAGATGCCCACCAGGCCATAGACGTGGTTCAGGGCCACCGCCAGCACCACCCGCACCACGATGCAGTTGAGCAGGCTGGAGGCCAGGGCGAACATGGTGTGCCCCGCCCCCATGGGCAGGGCGTTGTAGACCATGAAGCTGGCATAGAAGAGCTGCCCCAGGATCTCGATGCGCAGATTCTGCACCGCCAGGGCCATGGTGGCCTGGTCGGGGTTGAAAATGGAGAGGATCTGGGGGGCAAAGAGCTCGATGAGCAGGACCAGCACCGCCGCCGTCCCGATGGAGATGCGCATAGCCACATGGACCACCCGGCTGGCCCGGTCAAACTTCCCGGCCCCCAGGCACTGGGCAATCACCGTGGTGGCCGCGGTGTACAGGGCCAGGGTGGACAGCAGGGCCACGTCCTTCACCTTGGCGCAGATGCCGCTGGCGGCGGAGGCGGCCACCCCGTAGTCGTTGATGAGGAAGGTCATGGCCAGCCAGCTCAGGCCCACCACCGTCATCTGCACGGCGCTGGGGATCCCCAGCTTCAGCATCTGGGTGAGCAGAGCGGCCTCCATGCTCCCCTGGCCCCGGCCCAGGCCGAAGAGGTCCCGGTGCCGCAGGACATACCACAGGCAGACCACGAAGCTGGCGGTCTGGGCCAGCACCGTAGCCAGGGCCGCCCCTCGCACCCCCCAGTGGAAGGCCCCCATGAAGAGGCAGTCCAGGACGATGTTGCACCCCGCCGTCACCGCCACGCAGTAGAAGGGCTGGCGGGAGTTGCCCACGGAGCGGAGCATGGCCGACAGGGCGTTGTAGCCAAAGATGGGCACCAGGCCCAGGGCACAGAGGGTGAGGTAGGCGGTGGCGTCCTCCAGGGCCGGGGCCCGGAGCCCGATGAGAATGGGCCGGCTGAGGAGGAGGATGACCCCCGTCATCACCGCCCCGGCCGCCACGGAGAAGGCAAAAAGGGTGCGGTTGGTGCGCATCCGGCTGGCGTGGTCCCGGCTGCCGTAGTACTGGCTCATCAGGATGTTGCCGCCGGTGGTGATGCCCATGATGATCTGGGTGAGGATCTGCATCACCTGGCTGGCGTTGTTGATGGCGGAGATGCCGTTCTCCCCCACGAACCACCCGGCCACGATGAGGTCTGTAATGGAATAGGCCGACTGGAGCAGGGAAGAGAGCACCACCGGCCAGGCATAGATCAGCAGCGACCGCCAGATGCTCCCCTGGGTCAGGTCCATTTGCCGCACAGCGCCGCCTCCTTTCGCCCCTGCCCCGCGCTTTGGGGGTTTATGGGTTGGTTTTTGTCTTCCTTCGGAAGGTTTGTCATATTATAGCACACTTTCTTTTCTTTTCAAAGCCGGAAGCCGCCGTTTGGGGGATTTCCTTCGTTGCACCGCCCTTTTTTCTGTGGTATGATAGGGGGCGTTTACGAGGGTTCCCTCCCCTCAGTTCGGCGGGATCTGACCCGCTTGCGGAAAGGCGGATGCGCTTTGAACATTGTCATTGTGGGGGCCGGCAAGGTGGGCTCCACCCTGGCCTCCTTCCTCTCCCAGGAGGACCACGATATCACCATCATCGACAACGACGAGGAGGTCATACAAGAGGCCAACGACACCTTGGATGTCATGTGCATCAAGGGGCCCGGCGCCGCCCCCTCCGTCCTCCGGGAAGCCGGCGCGGAGGACGCCGACCTGGTCCTGGCCACCACCAACATGGACGAGGTCAACATGCTCTGCGCCCTCACGGCCAAGCGGCTGGGGGCCAAGTACACCATCGCCCGGATCCGGGATGTGGCCTACACCGACGACCTGGCCTCCCTGCAGAAGGATCTGAACATCGACGCGGTGATCAACCCCGAGTATTCCACCGCCCTGGAGATCTCCCGTCTGCTCCGCCTGCCGGCGGCGGCCAATGTGGACACCTTCTTCCGGGGCAAGGTGGAGATGATCGGCGTCCGGGTGCGGGAGAATGACCCCATCGTGGGCCACCCCCTGTCCGACCTCTTCGGCCGGACCAGCACCCTGTCCATCCTCTTCTCCGCCGCCGAGCGGGACGGGGAGGTCATCATCCCCGACGGCACCTTCGTGCCCCGGGCGGGGGATAAGCTCTACGTCACCGGCACCCCCAAGGACCTGTCGGTCTACCTCCGCGGCCTGGGGCGGGACCTGCCCAAGATCCAGTCGGCCTTCCTCATCGGGGGCAGCCGCATCGCCCACTACCTCACCAAAATGCTCCTGGCCATGGGGGTGCGGGTCACCCTGGTGGAGAACGACGAGAACCACTGCCGGATGCTCTCCGAGTGGCTCCCCGGGGCCCTCATCCTCCACGGGGACGGCACCGACCAGGAGCTGCTCCTCTCCGAGCACTTCACCAACAACGACGCCTTCATCGCCCTCACCGGCCGGGATGAGGACAACCTGATCTCCGCCCTGTATGCCCAGCAGCAGGGCATCCGCAAGGTGGTGGCCAAGTGCAACCGGATGAACTACGCCGACGTGGTCCAGGCCGCCGGGCTGGAGTGCGTGGTGGCCCCCAAGCTCATCACCGTGGGGCGGATCCTCCGGCTGGTCCGGGGGCTCCAGGCCAAGGAGGGCAGCGTCATGTCCGCCCTCTACCGCCTCTCCGACACCGACGCCGAGGCCGCTGAGTTCATCCTC
The DNA here is from genome assembly GCA_019115545.1 of Candidatus Evtepia faecavium. GTDB lineage: Bacteria > Bacillota > Clostridia > Oscillospirales > Oscillospiraceae > Evtepia > Evtepia faecavium. Next base: position 3,923 of record DXDK01000065.1, on the reverse strand, counting down.
CAGGAGAACACCCCCCACCTGGGGGTCCCCCTGAAGGACCTGTCCATCCGGAAAGGCTTCCTCATCGTGGCGGTGCTCCACGAGGGCCACGTGATCATCCCCTCGGGCACCACGGTCCTCTCTGCCGGGGACCGGGTCATCGTCATCTCCCACCAACAGGGGATCCAGTCCTTCCGGGACATCTTCTGACCGCCGCCATGAACTATAAACTGATGCTGCGGATGCTGGGCCGCACCCTCCAGGTGGAGGCCCTGTGTCTGCTGGTCCCCCTGGTGGTCTCCCTGTATTACCGGGAGGACCCCCTCCCCTTCCTCTATACCATTCTCCCCGTGGCGATCTTGGGGACCCTGCTGTCCCGGCTGAAGGCCCGCGCGGAATTTTTCTCCCGGGAGGGGTTCACGGTGGTGGGGTTGATCTGGCTGGCCTTCTGCCTGTTCGGGGCCCTGCCCTTCTGGTTCTCCGGGGAGTTTGCCTCCTTCGGCGACTGCTTCTTTGAGAGCGCCTCGGGCTTCACCACCACCGGCGGCACCGCCCTGGCGGACATTGAGTCCCTCCCCCGGGGGATCCTCTTCTGGCGGGCCTTCTCCTCCTGGATCGGGGGCATGGGGGTGCTGATCTTTACCATGGCCTTCCTTCCCAAGGTGGGGGGGCGGTCCCAGACCCTCTTCCGGGCGGAGGTCCCCGGCCCCGTCTCCACCAAGCTGGTGCCCCAGACGGCCCACGCCTCCCAGATCCTCTACCTGATGTACTTCGTCCTCACCGGGGCGGAGCTGGTGGCCCTGCGCATCGCCGGCATGCCCTGGTTTGACGCCATCACCACCACCTTCTCCTGCGTGTGCACCGCCGGCTTCTCGGTGATGAACCAGAGCCTGGGGGCCTATAACCTCCCCGCCTGCGAGATCATCGCCATCGTCTTTATGATCCTGGGCTCGCTGAACTTCGCCGTGTTCTTCCTGGTGATCACCGGCCGGGCCCGGCAGGCCCTGCGCAGCGACGAGCTGAAGTTCTTCCTGGGGATCCTGGGGGTGGTCTCCCTGCTGGTGTTCTGGAACATCCTGCCCCTGTACGACACCGCCGGCCACGCCCTGCGGGACGCGGTGTTCCAGGTGACCTCCCTGATCTCCACCTCGGGCTTCTCCACGGTGGACTATAACCTGTGGCCCACCTTCTCCCAGACGCTGCTCTTGCTGCTCATGTTCGTGGGCGGCTGCTCCGGCAGCACCGCCGGCAGCATCAAGTGCGGGCGGATCCTGCTACTGCTGCGCTCCTCCACCCGGTCCATCCTCCGCCTGTCCCACCCCCGGGCGGTGAAGGTGGTCAAGCTGGACGGCAAGCCGGTCAACGAGGAGACTCTGGGCTCGGTGTTCTCCTTCTTCGTGTGCTATTTCCTGCTGCTGGGGCTGGGTAGCGTGGTGGTCTCCCTGGACGGCCACTCCCTCATCTCCTCCTTCACCGCCGCCCTGGGCTGCCTGTCCAACGTGGGCCCGGGGCTGGACCTGGTGGGCCCCTTCGGCAATTTCTCCTCCTTCTCGGAGTTCAACAAGATCTTCCTGGGGGTCCTCATGCTGGTGGGCCGTCTGGAAATCTTCCCCATCCTGCTGCTCTTCCACCCCTCTACCTGGCGGCGGACCTGACCCAGCCCTTTCTGTGAGGTGTTTGCTTCCCCATGAACTACAAACTCATGCTCCGCACCCTGGGCCGCACCCTCCAGGTGGAGGCCCTGTGCATCCTGGTCCCCCTGGTGGTAGCTTTGGGCTACCGGGAGGACCCCCGCCCCTTCCTCTACACCGTTGTGCTCACCGGGGCCCTGGGCACCCTGCTGTCCCGGCTGAAGGCCAAGCCCGACTTCTTCCCCCGGGAGGGCTTTGCCGTGGTGGGCCTCATCTGGCTGGCCATGAGCCTCTTCGGCGCCCTGCCCTTCTGGTTCTCCGGGGAATTTGCCTCCTACACCGACTGCTTCTTTGAGGTGGTCTCCGGCTTCACCACCACCGGTGGGTCCATCCTCACGGAGGTGGAGTCCCTCCCCCACGGGATCCTGTTCTGGCGGTCCTTCGCCTCCTGGATCGGGGGCATGGGGGTGCTGATCTTCACCCTGGCCTTCCTGCCCAAGGTGGGCGGGCGGACCCAGGTGCTGGTCCAGGCGGAGTCCCCCGGCCCCGTGGCCTCCAAGCTGGTGCCCAAGACCGCCATGTCCTCCCGGATCCTGTACTGCATCTACATCGTCTTCACCGCGGCGGAGACCATCGCCCTACGCATCGCCGGCATGCCCTGGTTTGACGCCATCACCACCACCTTTGCCACGGTGTGCACCGGCGGCCTGTCCGTGCGGAACCTGAGCATCGCCTCCTACAACCTCCCCGCCTGCGAGATCATCATCACGGTGTTCATGCTCCTGTGCTCCCTGAACTTCGCCGTGTTCTTCCTGGTGATCACCGGCCGCCTCCGCCAGGCCCTGGGCAGCGACGAGCTGAAGTTCTTCCTCCTGGCGGTGGTCCTGGCGGTGGTGGTGGTGTTTGGGAACATCCTGCCCCTGTACGACACCGCCGGCCACGCCTTCCGGGACGCCTGGTTCCAGGTGGCCTCCATCGTCTCCACCACAGGCTTTGCCACCACGGACTTTGCCCTGTGGCCGGTGCTGCCCCAGTTCGTCCTCCTGCTGCTGATGTTCCTGGGAGGCTGCGCCGGCAGCACCGCCGGCGGCATCAAGGCCTCCCGGGTGCTGCTGATGTTCCGCTGCGCCCACCGGTCCCTGCGGCGGCTGATCCACCCCCGGGCAGTGAAGGTGGTGAAGCTGGACGGCAAGCCGGTGGACGAGGACACCCTGAACACCGCCTTCGTCTTCTTCCTGTGCTTCATGGCGGTACTGGGCCTGGGGTGCCTCATCGTGTGCCTGGACGGGTTCTCCCTCACCACCTCCTTCACCGCCACCCTGGCCTGCCTGTCCAACACCGGCCCCGGCCTGGAGTCCGTGGGCCCCATGGGGAACTTCTCCGCTTTCTCCCACCTGAGCAAGTGGGTGCTCTCCCTGGCCATGCTCATCGGCCGTCTGGAGGTCTTCCCCATCCTCATCCTCCTGCTGCCCTCCACCTGGCGGAAGGATTGAGGGAAAACCCTTCTCCCCACCGTTTTTGCCCATCCGGCAGACCCCGGCAGGTCTGCCGGATTTTCCCTGTTTTCCGTTCCTTCTTTTGTACTTTTTGTGCAATCTTTCAAAAAGTTATAATAAGGGCAAAAACTCTCTTGAAATATAGTGCAAATGTGCTAGAATAACTCTGTTATTCGTATAGGCATTGCTGTTCCCGGGCAATGCGGAAAAAGAAAAGGAGTGTCGTTCGTGGAAAAGTATCTATGGATCGGCTTCATCGGCGCCGTCTTGGCGCTGTTGTTCGCCGCGATCCAACGCAAGAAAGTCATGTCCTACTCCGAAGGCAGCGCCACGATGCAGAAGATCGCGCAGTCCATCCGTGAGGGTGCCAACGCCTATCTGAAGCACCAGTACACCACCGTAGCCAAGGTCTTTGCGGTGGTCTTCGTGGTCCTGCTGATCATTGCCTTTGGCAGCGGCGGGGACATGCTGTCCAAGTTTACCCCCTTCGCCTTCCTCACCGGTGGTATCTGGTCCATGCTGGCCGGCTTCATCGGCATGAAGATCGCCACCAACGCCAACGCCCGCACCGCCCAGGCCGCCTCTGAGGGCCTGAACCGCGGCCTGCGCGTGGCCTTCTCCTCCGGTTCCGTCATGGGCTTCACCGTGGTGGGCCTGGGTATTCTGGACATCACCATCTGGTTCACCATCCTGCGCTTTGCCGCCGGCATTGACGACCCCATGACCCTGGGCAACATCATGGTCATGAACGGCATGGGCGCTTCCTTCATGGCCCTGTTTGCCCGTGTGGGCGGCGGTATCTACACCAAGGCCGCCG
>DXDK01000064.1 GCA_019115545.1 Candidatus Evtepia faecavium | reverse complement strand
TGCCTTCTCCGGCAAGGACCCCACCAAGGTGGACCGGTCCGCCGCCTACGCCGCCCGCTGGGTGGCCAAGACCGTGGTGGCCGCGGGCCTGGCCAAGCGCTGCCAGGTCCAGCTGGCCTACGCCATCGGCGTGGCTCAGCCTGTGTCCGTGCTGGTGGAGACCTTCGGCACCGGCACCGTGGCCGACGAGGTGCTGGAGCAGGCCGTGCGCAAGACCTTTGACCTGCGCCCCACCGCCATCATCCGGGACCTGGACCTGCAGAAGCCCATCTACCAGAAGCTGGCTGCCTACGGCCACATGGGCCGGGAGGACCTGGGGGTCCTGTGGGAGAAGACCGACCGGGCCGAGCAGCTGAAGGCAGCTTGCCGGTAAGGGGGCCCCGCCATGCCGGAGATCTCGGTGATCGTTCCCGTCTACCGGGCGGAGGACTTTTTGGAGAAATGCGTGGCCTCTCTCCTGGGGCAGACCTTCTCTGACCTGGAGGTGCTCCTGGTGGATGACGGCTCCCCGGACAACAGCGGGGCCCTGTGCGACCAGCTGGCCCAGCGGGATCCCCGGGTGCGGGTGTTCCACAAGGAGAACGGCGGGGTGAGCTCCGCCCGGAACCTGGGGATGGCCCAGGCCCAGGGGACCTACCTGGCCTTTGCCGACGCCGACGACTGGCTCCCCCCCGACGCCCTGGAGGCCCTCTATCAGGCCCTCGCCCAGGCCGGCGGGGACACCGCCGGCGGGTCCCACTGGCGGGTGGAAGTCAACGGCTCCCAGGAACAGGAGCCCGGCGCCCTTCCCCCCGGGGTCTATGGCCCGGCGGAGATCCGCAAGGGCATCGTGGACCGGCTTTTGGGGGAGAGGATGGGCAAGCCCGGCCAGGTCCTCAATGGGTTTGTGTGGCGCTTCCTCTTCTCCCGACGCATCGTCCAGGGGGAGAACATCACCTTTGCCGGGGCCTATCTGGAGGACGAGCTCTTCCTGCTGGAATACTTCTGCCACGCCCAGAAGCTGGCCATGGTGGCCCAGCCGGTGTACTGCTACCTGCAAAACCCCGTCTCAGTCACCCGGCGGTATCTGCCCGATTATATGGAGACCTTCCAGGCCTTCATGCAGGCCAAGGAGGCCCTGGCCCAGCGGATGGGCCTGGGGGAGAACCTCCCCCTGTGGCGGGAGAACTCCTGGTGGTCGGGGCTGCTCATCGCCATCGGCAATGAGTTTGCCGCCACCAACCCCGCCTCCCTGGCCGAGAAGCGCCGGCGGGTGAAGGCCCTGTGCCAGCTGCCCCCCATGGCCCGGGCCATCCGGGCCATCCGGCCCCAGGGGCTGGGGCGGAACAAGCAGATGGTGGCCGACCTGGTCTGCCGGAAGCAGTTCTTCCTCCTCTCCCTGCTCTATGGCTGGAAGAACCGGGGCGGCGGGCGTTGACAAATCCCCCCGCTGTGATATGATAGGGGGGTTCCAAACAGAATCCCCTGGGAGCGGGCCTCTCACGGGGCCCGCTTCTGTTTCTTGCGGAATGAAATGATCGGAAAGGAGGGACTGCCTGTGGAAGTGGTCCAAAGCAGCGTCCTGGTACGGCTGCTCCTCCCTGCATGGACCTGGCTGCGGGAGCGGTATGCATACAGCCTGCTGGCCAAGGTCATCCGGGGCATTGCCCGGGCCTGGTCCCAGGGATGCGCCGGCAGCGCCCTGGTGGGGTTTGTCGCCCGGGAGGGGCTCCTCTCCCGGTGTTGGAAGGACAGCGTCCTCTGCCGGGTGCTCACCTTCCTCATCAGCATCCCCGCCATCCTGCTCCAGCTCCTCTACCGGGCCGGGCGGGAGGTGTTTGAGCACAGCGTGGCGGCCCGGCTGGTGTTCTCCGCGGTGGAGAACCTCCCCCTGGTGGTGGCCTGGCTGATGCTCCTCATCATGGTGATCCCCTATGAGCAGTGGAACAACGCCTACAGCTTTGCCGGCTTCCTCTTCTGCTTCCTCCTGGCCCAGTTTACCGGGATGCGGCGGAAGGGATGGCGGCTGGACCTGGCCTCCCTGGGCCCCTGGCTGGTGGCCTTTATGGGGATGATCTTTGCGGCCTGGCCCCTGTCGGCCTATCCCCACCTGTCCACCCGGTTCCTGGCCTTCTATCTCACCTGTATCCTCTGTGTCATCGTGGTGGTGAGCACGGTGGAGACCTGGGAGCACCTGCTGCGGCTGCTCTCCTTCTCCAGTCTGGCCCTGCTGGTCATGTCCCTCTACGCCATGGTGCAGCGGCTCCAGGGGCTGGAGGTGAACCCCTCCTATGTGGATGTGAGCGTCAACGAGGATATGCCCAGCCGGGTGTTCAGCTTCTTTGAAAACCCCAACGCCTTTGCCGAGGTGCTCCTGCTGCTGCTGCCCCTGGCGGTGGCCTGGCTGCTGTGCGCCCAGAGCTGGGGGGGGCGGTTCCTGGCCCTGGTCAGCGTCGGAGCGGGGTGCGTGGCCATGGCCATGACCTATTCCCGTGCCAGCTGGGTGGGCTTGGTGGTGGCGGCGGCGGTCTTCGTGGTGCTGTGGAACCGCAAGCTCATCCCCCTGGGGATCTTTGCCGCCCTGGTGGTGCTGGCCGCCCTGCCGGATACGGTGTTCAACCGCATCCTCACCATCTTTGACAGCTCGGACACCTCCACCAGCAGCCGCTTCCCCCTGTACTATGCCGCGGCGGACTTTCTCCAGCAGCGGCCCATCCTGGGGGCTGGCCTGGGGACCGACGCGGTGCGCCAGGCCATTGATGACTTGAACCTCTTCCATGGCCACGACCGTTTCGTTCACTGCCACGACATCTATCTTCAGGTGTGGTGCGAGACCGGCTTGGTGGGCCTCATCACCTTCGTGGGGGGGATCTTCTGGACCCTCAAGCGGGGCTGCCAGGCAGCTGCCCGGGCCCTGTGCCACCCGGTGGTGCGCATGGCGGTGATCGGCGGGGTGGCTGCCCTGGCGGGCACCATGGTGTGCGGCATCGCCGACTACATCTGGAACTATCCCCGGGTGATGCTCATCTTCTGGTTCGTCTGTGCCGTGGCCCTGGCGGGCATTCGCCTGGCCGCCCGGGAGAGTACCCCCGCAGAAAAGGAGCCTACCCCATGAAACTCAGCAACCTCTGGAAGGAAAAGGAAGTCACCCTCTCGTTCGAAGCCTTCCCGCCCAAAAAGGACAGCGACTTCGCCTCCGTGGCCATCGCCGTGGAAAAGATCGCCCAGCTCAAACCCGACTTTATGAGCGTCACCTACGGCGCCGGCGGGGGCACCTCCGCCTACACCACCCAGATCGCCCAGATCGTCCAGGGCCAGGGGGTCACCGCCTTGGCCCACCTGACCTGCGTGTCCTCAGACCGGCAGCGGATCCACCACGAGCTGGACGCCCTGCGCCAGGCGGGGATCGAGAATATCCTGGCCCTGCGGGGGGACTACCCCGAGGGCTACGACCCCGCCGCCCCCCGGGACTACCGCTACGCCCGGGACCTGGTGGAGGACATCCGGGCCTACGGGGGCTTTGCCATCGGCGGGGCCTGCTACCCCGAGGGCCACGTGGAGTGTGCCAGCCAGGCCGAGGACCTGCGCCACCTGAAGGAAAAGGTGGACTGCGGGGTGGACTTCTTGGTGACCCAGATGTTCTTTGACAACAGCGCCCTCTACTCCTTCCTCTACCGGGCCCAGGAGGCGGGGATCACCGTCCCTGTCCTGGCGGGGATCATGCCGGTGACCAACGCCGGGCAGATGACCCGCATCCTCTCCCTGTCGGGCACCACCCTGCCCAACCGGTTCCGGATGATCCTAGATAAGTTCCGGGAGCGGCCCGACGCCATGAAGCAGGCGGGCATCGTCTACGCTGCCGAGCAGATGGTGGACCTGGTGGCCAACGGGGTCCGTGGGGTCCATGTGTACACCATGAACAAGCCCGACGTGGCCGCCGGCATCGCGGAAAACCTGTCCAAGGTGCTGGGCCGGGTATGAACCTAGATCCGCGAGAAATCGCCCGTTACTTAGGCATCCGGGGGAAGCCCTTGGATCCCCAGGGGGCAGCTTGGGCTGACCAGTGCCAGAGGGAACTGGCCCAGACGGTCACCCCCCGTCACCTGGGGCGGCGGCTGCCCCTCACCCTGTTTCAGGGGCAGAGCCGGGACTTGGACCACCACCTGCGCCACTGCCGGGAGGGCATCCTCTATGCCGTCACCCTGGGCCCAGAGGCCGACCGCCTCCTCCGCCGGTGGAGCGCCCAGTCCATGGCCAAGGCCGCCGTGGGCCAGGCGGTGTGCGCCGCCTGGCTGGATGACCTGTGCGCAGCCTACTGCGCCACCTTGGAGCAGGACCTGGCCCCGGGGGAGTACCTCACGCCCCCCTACAGCCCTGGCTATGGGGACTGGGACCTGGGAGCCCAGCCGTTGGTCCTGGACCTCCTCCAGGCCCCCAAGCGCCTGGGGCTCACCCTCACCGCCGGGGGGATGCTGGTGCCCGAGAAGTCGGTAACCGCCCTGGTGGGCATCAGCGACCGGCCTGAGGAGGCCTGCAGGCAAAAATGCATGCGCTGCACCAAAACCGACTGCCCCTTCCGGGCAGGGCCAGCGGAGGTTCTCCGCGAACCCTAATGTTTCTGTTCCAACCCCGGGAGCGGGCCCTCAGCGGGGCCCGCTCCCGCTGCTTATATTTGACTAGAAAGGAGAGATTGTCCCAATGAAACCACTGCTGACTGCCATCCGAGAAGGCCGCCTGTATTTGGACGGAGGCATGGGCAGCATGCTCCAGGCCGCCGGCCTGCCGGAGGGCCGCCTGCCCGACGTGTGGGGGGTGGAGAACCCCCAGGCCGTCCAGGCCATCCACCGGGCCTATCTGGAGGCGGGCTGCCGCCTCATCACCACCAACACCTTCGGCACCACCGCCCCCAAGGTGGAACCTTACGGCTGCACCGTAGCCCAGGTGATGTCCGCCGCCGTGGCCAACGTCCGGGCCGCCATGGACCAGGCAGGGGTGACCGATGCCTACGTCTGCGCCGACATCGGCCCCACCGGCAAGCTCCTGCGGCCCTACGGGGACTTGGACTTTGAGGAGGCCGTGGCCCGCTTTGCCGCCCCCATCCGGGCCGCGGAGGAGGCCGGGGCAGACTGTATTCTCATCGAGACCATGAGCGACCTCTACGAGATGAAGGCGGCGGTGGTGGCCGCCAAGGAGAACTGCAGCCTGCCCATCCTGGCCAGCCTCATCTTCGACGGCAGCGGGAAGCTCCTCACTGGGGGCTCCCCCCGGGCCGCGGTGGCCCTGTTGGAGGGGCTGGGGGTGGACGTCATCGGCCTCAACTGCGGCCTGGGCCCCCGGGAGATGGCCCCGGTATTCCGCCAGCTGTGGGAGGCCGCCTCGGTCCCCCTCCTCCTCCAGCCCAACGCGGGCCTGCCCCGGAGTGAGGGGGGAAAGACCGTCTATGACGTGACCCCGGCGGATTACGCCGCCCAGATGGCAGAGCTGGCCCCCATGGCCACCCTCCTGGGGGGGTGCTGCGGCACCACCCCCGCCCACCTGGCCGCCCTGATCCAGGCCACAAAGGATCTCCCCCTGCCGGAGGTCACCTGGAAGGACACCCTGCTCATCTCCTCCTATTGCCAGGCGGTGGCCCTGGACGGCCACGACCCGGTGATCATCGGCGAGCGCATCAACCCTACGGGGAAGAAGAAGCTCCAGGCCGCCCTCCGGGCCGGGGACATGGACTATGTGCTGAACGAGGCCTTCCAGCAGGAGGAGGCCGGCGCCCACATCCTGGACGTAAACGTGGGCCTGCCCGGCCTGGACGAGCCGGCGGTGCTCACCCAGACGGTGGAGGCCCTCCAGGCCGTCACTGGGCTGCCCCTGCAGCTGGACACCTCCAACCCGGAGGCCATGGAGGCCGCCCTGCGGCGGTACAACGGCAAGCCCCTCATCAATTCCGTGAACGGCAAGGAGGAGAGCCTGGCCGCCATCCTCCCCCTGGTGAAGAAGTACGGCGGCGGCCTGGTGTGCCTCACCCTGGATGACGACGGCATCCCCGCCGACGCTGAGGGCCGCCTGGCCATCGCGGAGAAAATCGTCCGCCGGGCCGAGGCCATGGGCATCCCCCGGCGGGAGCTGCTCATCGACGGCCTCACCATGCCCGTAAGCGCCGGCGGGGAGAACGCCAAGGTCACCCTGGAGACCCTCCGCCGGGCCAAGGCGGAGCTGGGGGTAAAGACCGCCCTGGGGGTGTCCAACGTCTCCTTCGGCCTGCCCAAGCGGGAGGTCCTCAACCAGAACTTCTTCACCATGGCCCTCCAGGCGGGGCTGGACGGGGCCATCATCAACCCCAAGAGCGGGGCCATGCTGGGGGCCTACCACGCCTACCGGGCCCTCATGGGCCTGGACGAGCAGTGCGGGGCCTACATGGCCGCCTTCCAGGAAGGGGGCCCCCTGGCGGGGACGGCCGCCCCAGCCGCCCCGGCTGCCCCCGCGCCGGCCCCCCAGCCGGCCGCTGCCCCGGCGGCCGGGGAGGAGGGCACCCTCCAGCACAGCGTGTGCAAGGGCCTCAAGGAGGCCGCCGCTGCCCAGGCCAAGGCCCTGGCGGAGGGCGGCCGGGACATTCTGGACATCATCAACGGGGAGCTGGTCCCCGCCCTGGACCAGGTGGGGAAGGGCTTTGAGCAGGGGACTCTCTTCCTGCCCCAGCTGCTGATGAGCGCTGAGGCGGCCAAGGGGGCCTTCCAGGTGCTCCAGGGCTACCTCCCCGCCGGGGAGAGCCAGGGGGAGCCCCAGATCCTTCTGGCCACCGTCCAGGGGGACATCCACGACATCGGCAAAAACATCGTCAAGGTCCTCCTGGAGAGCTACCGCTTCCGGGTGCTGGACCTGGGGAAGGACGTGCCCCCGGAGACCATCGTGGCCACCGCCCGGGAGAGGGAGATCCCCCTGGTGGGCCTGTCCGCCCTGATGACCACCACCGCCCCCGCCATGGCGGAGACCATCCGCCAGCTGCGGGCGGCGGGCCTGGAGTGCAAGGTGGTGGTGGGGGGCGCCGTCATCACCGGGGACTATGCCGCCAGCATCGGGGCCGACCGCTATGCCCCCGACGCCATGGCCACCGTCCACTATGCCCAGGAGGTTCTGGGCGGATGACGGAAATCCTGCCTGCTTCCGAAAATTTTGACGGAAAACTGTTGACAGAGAAAATAAATGGTGCTACAGTAAATTTCACGCAAGGGACCGGAATCAGCCCCGGTCCCTTGTGATATTTTACCAAGAGAGAAGTGTAGAGACCATGCAAACCAAACGCAAGGCCGGCCTGCTCATCGTGTTTCTGCTGATCACGGTGGCCATGGCTGTGGCCTTCTTCCCCTCGGTCAACGGCAACGTGGCGGAGGGGCTCGGCTCCATTACCGCCATCGACACGGACAGTCTGGACGGCGCCACCCGCACCATCTTTGACTCCATCTCCTACGCCCGGTCCATCCACATCCTGGCCATGCTGCTGCTGGGCTTCGGGTTTCTCATGGTGTTCCTCCGGGGCCATGAGTTCACCACCCTCACCGCCACCTTCCTGGCGGTGAGCATCTCCATCCCCGTGTACCTCCTGGTGAAGAGCTTCCTGCCCGGGGAGTTCGAGGTCATGAACATCAGCGGCTTCCTCTATGCCGAGTTTGCCGCCGCCAGCCTGCTGATCTGCATGGGGGCAGTGCTGGGCCGGCTGAAGATGGACCAGTACTTCGTCCTGTCCATCCTGTTTACCGTCGCCTATATCTTCAACGAGTGGCTGCTTCTGGAAAGTGGCCTGTTCGAGGGCTTCCTGGACACCGGCGGGTCGGTGGCCATCCACGCCTTCGGGGCTTACTTCGGCCTGGGGGTGGTGGCCACCACGGCGAAGAAGTTCCAGGACAAGCCCGGGCCCAAGACCAACAAGGTGAGCAACGAGTTCTGCCTGCTGGGCAGCATGGTGCTGTGGCTGTTCTGGCCCTCCTTCACCAGCGCGGTGGTGGCGCCGGAGCTGGGCTACTCCACGGTGCTGAACACCGTGCTGGCCCTGTGCGGCTCCACCCTGGCCACCTATGTGTTCAGCAAGCTCATCCGGGGCAAGATCGAGGTGGAGGACATCGCCAACGCCGCCCTGGCCGGCGGCGTGTGCATCGGCTCCACCTGCTCCACCGCCAACCCCGGCTTTGCCATGGTCATCGGCATCTGCGCCGGCACCCTGAGCACCCTGGGCTTCTCCATCATCGCCCCCAAGGTGTGCAAGCTCATCCGTGGCACCGACACCTGCGGCGTGCATAACCTCCACGGCATGCCCGGCCTGCTGGGCGGCCTGTTCGGCATCGCCATCACCGGCAACGTAGGCGTCCAGGTGGGCGCTGCGGTGGCCACCGTGGTGGTGGGCCTGGTGCTGGGCCGGGTCTGCGGCGCCATCCTGGGCCTCTTCGGCACCAAGGAGGTCCCCTACAGCGACGAGGGGGACTTCATCCTGGAGGAAGAGGAGTAAACGGTTCCCCACAACCAAACAGACGCCCCAAAGGACCGCCGGAAGCTCCGGCGGTCCTTTCCTTATAGGGGAGGCGGCAGGAGCCGCCCCTGCCGGGGGAGTGTGGAACAGGTTCCCTTTTCCCTTGACAGGGCCTGTGGTATGTGGTATATTTACCGCATAAAGAGCGAAATATATCGCATCACGAGAGGAGGAATCCCGATGAAACGACGGGCGCTCTATGGTCTGCTGGGGCTGCTGTCCCTGCTGGGGTTCGTGGGGGTGTTCACCCAGGAGCGGGTCTTCCTGGCCTTTTTCGCCTTTGCGGTGGACTTCTCCCATTTCTTCCAACGGAAGGACGAGATGGTGGTGGACTACATGAACCGCTCCGCCGCCCTGGGGTTTTACTGGGGCATGGCGGCCACCGGCATCACGGCGGCGGGGACCTTTTTCCTGGGGGGCCAGGGAGGGTACGAGGCCCTGGTCACCGGCCTGGCGGCGGGCTGGGCGGTGGCGGTGGTGGTCCACGCCCTGGCGGAGCTCTTCTACGTCACCCGGGAGCGGTGGGGGCTGGCCCATGATCCGGAATAAGCTCAAGGAATACCGGGCCAGGGAAAACATGACCCAGGGGGAACTGGCGGACCGGGTGGGGGTCCGCCGGGAGACCATCGGCAACCTGGAGAAGGGCCGCTACAACCCCTCCCTGGTCCTGGCCTGGCGGATCGCCAAGGTCTTTGGGGTGCCCATCGAGGAGATCTTTACCGTGGAGGAATAAAAAACAGGACGCCAAAGCGTCCTGTTTTTTTTATTCTATGCTCTTCAGCGCCTCCACCATGTCCAGGTCCCGGAGCTTTTTCTGGGCGGTGAGGTTCACCGCCAGGGAGAAGACCACCGTCAGCAGGGCGGCCCAGAGGAAGCTGGAGGCGTCCAGCACCCGGTCGAACATCACCATGTCGATCTCCACGGTGAGGATGAGCCACTGGTGGAGGAATTTCCCCAAAACCATCCCCGCCAGCACGCCGAAGATGGTGAGGATCACGTTCTCCCGGTAGATGTAGGCCGAGACCTCCCGGTTGTAAAAGCCCAGCACCTTCAGGGTGGCCAGCTCCCGGAGCCGCTCGGTGATGTTGATGTTGGTGAGGTTCATCAGCACCACGAAGTCCAGAGCGGCGGCGCAGAGGATGATGAACACCACCGCCAGGTCCACGCTCTCCAGGCTGGAGGAGAAGGTGTCCTCAATGTCGGAGAGCAGGGACAGGGAGGTCACCCCGTCCAGAGACACCAGCTGGGCCTCCAGCTCCCCGGAGCCGTCCTCGTGGGGCGGGAAGTCGGCCAGGATGGTGTTGGTCTCCGGCGCCTGGCCGAAAAGGGTCTCGTAGTAGGCGTCGGTGAGGTAGACGTAGTGCTGGACATAGTGCTCGGTGATGTCCGCCACGGTGACGGTGACCTGAGTGTCCCCCGCCTCCACGGTGAAGGTGTCCCCCACGTCCACCCCCAGGAGGGAGGCGGTCTTTTCGGTGAGCACCGCCCCGTCGTCGGGGAGGGTCACGGCGCTGTGGTCGGTGCGGTGGCGGAGCTCCACGAACCGGGCCAGGTCCTCCTGGCTGGGGGTGGTCTGGAGATAGCCGTCCAGGGAGTAATCCTCGCTCTGGAAGGTGACGCTCTCCACCCGGCAGGGGAGATAGGCGTCCACCAGGTCGCTCTCGGCCAGGACGTCCTCCGCCTCCTGCTGCTCCAGGGGGGTAACTTTCTCCACCAGGCCCACCTGGGCGGTGTAGTGGTAGAGGACGTCGAACTGCTCCTCCATGACCCCCAGGATGGACCCCCGCACCCCGAAGGCGGTGACGATGAGGGCGGCGCATCCCCCGATGCCCGCCACAGTCATCCAGAACCGCTTCTGATACCGGAAGAGGTTGCGCAGGGTGATCTTGTAGTGGAAGGACAGCCGCTTCCACAGGAAGGTCAGCCGCTCCAGAAGGATCCGCTTGCCCATGGGCGGGGCCTTGGGGCGCATCAGCTGGGCGGGGGAGGCGGAGAGGGTGGTCAGGCAGGCCGCCAGGGCGGCCAGGGTCACGGTGCCCACCGCCGCCCCGGCGGCCCCCAGGGAGGTGAGGGGCTCGAAGCAGTAGCGGATGTCGGGGATGGTGTACAGGGCGGTCCAGGCGGTGCAGATGATCCAGGGGACCAGGGTGAGGCCCACCGCCAGCCCCAGGACGGCCCCCAGGAAGCTGGCGGCCAGGCCATAGCCCACGTATTTCACGGCGATGGCCCCCCGGGAGAAGCCCAGGGCCTTCAGCCCGCCGATGGTGGTGCGCTGCTCCTCCACCATGCGGGTCATGGTGGTGAGGCTCACCAGGGCGGCCACCAGGAAGAAGATCAGGGGGAAGACCGAGGCCAGGTTGGCGATCCGGTCGGCGTCCATGCTGTAGCTGACGTAGCCCATGTTGGTGTCCCGGTCCAGGATGTACCACTCCCCGTCCTCCAGGAGGGTGAGGTCCCGCTTGGCCTGTTCCAGTTCCTTCCGGGCCTCGGTGAGCTGGTCCTCGGCCTCCTGCTTGCCCTCGTTGTAGGTGGCAAGGCCGTCGTTGTATTCCTGCTCCCCCTCCTCCAGCTCTTTCAGGCCGGCCTCATAGTCGGCCCAGCCCTGGTCCAGGGTCTGGCGGGAGGCCTCCAGCTGGGCCTGGCTGCTCTCCAGCTTCCGCACCCCCGCCCGGTACTGGACCTCCCCCTGGTTCAGCTGCTGCTTGGCGGCGTCCAGCTGCTGTTTGGTGGCGTCCAGCTGGGCCTTGGTCTGGGCCAGCTGCTGCCACTGGGTGGAGCTGGCCTGGGCCTGGGCATAGGCCTGGTCATAGGCGCCGGGGTAGGTGCTGTCGTAGGTTTCCTGATAGACCCGGTTGTACACCTCGGTGTAGGACAGGGGATCGGTGATGGCCGCCTGGGCGGCGGCCCGGAGGGCGGCCTGGGTGGCCACGGAGCTGGCCTGGGCGGCGGCGGCGGAGCTGGCCTGGCTGTCCAGCTGGCTCTCCACCGCGGCGGCCTGGATGGCGTACAGGGCCTGCCCGGCCTGATAGGCGGTCTGCCCCTGCTCGTACTGGGAACGGGCGTCCTCCAGCTCCAGGTTGGCGGCGTCCAGCTGCTGCCAGCCGGCCTCCAGCTGGGCCTGGCCGGCGGTGTACTGGGCCTCGCCGTCGTCCAGCTGCTTCTTGGCGGCTTCCAGTTCGGCGCGGCCGCTGTCCAGCTGCTCCTTGGCCGCGTCCAGCTCGGCCTGGCCGTCGGAGAGCTGGGTGTTGGTCTCCTCCTCGGCCTGCTTCAGCTGGTCCTCAGCCTGGGCGATGGCGTCGCTGGCCTCGTCATACCGCAGGGCGGAACGCTCCCGGGAGAGGGGCTTGAGCTGGGCCTCCAGCTGGTCGATGAGGGTCTCGTACGCGTCGCTGTAGGTCTCCAGCTCCGCCGCCCCGGTGGCGATGAGGTAGGCGTCGGTGTAGTAATCCATGGAGAAGGCCTCGATGGGCAGGATGAGATAGGCGTCCACACTGCCGGTGCCCAGGGTGGAGGACCCCCGCTCAATGGAGAGGTACAGGGGAGAGTCGGCGGTGCCCACGATGGTGACCTCCTCCACGGACAGGGCGTCGGCGTAGTCCCCGTCCCCGGTGTCCAGGGGGATGGTGTCCCCGATGGACAGCCCGCTGGCCGCCAGGAAGAGGGGCTCTGCGAGACATTCGTCCTCGGCCTCGGGGAGGCGGCCCTCCAGCAGGGCGGGCTGGTTGACGTCCTCCGTCCCGGCGTAGGAGAGGAGTTTCACCACCATCTCCTGGTCGGCCAGGGGGACCAGGGCGTCCACCGTGTAAGCCCCCTGGGCGGTCTCGATGCCATCCTCCTCCCCCAGGGCGGTGATGTCGTCCTCGGTGAGGCCCAGGGTGGAGGCGATGCGCAGGTCCATCAGCTGCTGGGCGTCAAAGTAGGCGTCGGCGGAGGCCTTCATGTCCGGCGCGGTGACCCGGAGCCCCGCCAGGAAACACACCGCCAGGGAGGAGAGGATCAGCAGGGAGAGGAACCGGGGGAAGGTGTGGCGGATCTCCCGCAGGGTGTCGGTCACCAAGCGGTTGTGGATCCGGCTGGCGATGAGCCGGTCCAGAAAATCAGAAAACCCCCGGAAGGGGTTGGGGATCCGTTTCACAGCGCTTCCTCCTTTCCTTACAAGTCTTGCTCAGATGGTTACCACTCGATCTCCTCCACAGGCAGGGGATGGGGGTTTAAGTCCAGCTGTTCCACCTGGCCGTTCTTCACGTGGATGACCTTGTCGGCCATGGGGGCGATGGCGGTGTTGTGGGTGATGACGATCACCGTCATCCCCTGCTGGCGGCAGGTGTCCTGGAGGAGTTTCAGGATCTGCTTGCCGGTGACATAGTCCAGGGCGCCGGTGGGCTCGTCGCACAGCAGGAGCTTGGGGTTCTTGGCCAGGGCCCGGGCGATGGCCACCCGCTGCTGCTCCCCGCCGGAGAGCTGGGAGGGGAAGTTGTGCAGCCGGTGGGACAGGCCCACGTGGGCCAGGACCTCCTCCGGGGGGAGGGGGGATTTGGCGATCTGGGTGGCCAGCTCCACGTTCTCCAGGGCGGTGAGGTTCTGCACCAGGTTGTAAAACTGAAAGACGAAGCCGATGTCAAACCGGCGGTAGGCGGTGAGCTCCTTGGCGTTGTAGGCGCTGATGGTCTGCCCATCCACGGTGATGGTGCCGTGGGTGGCGGTGTCCATGCCGCCCAGGATGTTGAGCACCGTGGTCTTGCCCGCCCCGGAGGGGCCCACCACCACCACGAACTCCCCCTTGTCCACGGTGAAGGAGATGTCGCTGACGGCGGTGATGGTGACCTCACCCACCTGGTAGAGCTTTTCGATGTGTTCCAGTTCGATGTATGCCATAACGGGCCTCCTGTCTGGTAAAGAACAGGTGTTGAATAAATCCTATAGGTTTAGTATAATGGGGAGCGCCCAGGAAGCAACCGTCAATCCATAGGGAATCTGTCTGAAAAACGACACAGGCCCGAGGGGCTGTCGGAAAACTGGAAATTTCTACAAGGAGGGACCGCCCATGGAGGGAGCCGACCGCCGGGTCCGCCGCACCAAGAGCCGGCTGCGCCAGGCCCTGGCCCAGCTGCTGCTGGAGAAGGACCTGTCGTCCATCACCGTCCGGGAGCTCACGGAGCTGGCCGACGTGAACCGGGGGACCTTTTACACCCACTACAAGGACCTGTATGACATGCTGGAGCAGATGGAGAACGAGATGTTCCAGGAGCTGGAGGACATGCTGGACAGCTATGCCCCGGACATCCTCCGGCAGGATTTCTCCCCCATCCTCCGGGAGGTGTTCACCTTCGTGGGGAAGAACCAAAACCTCTGCCGGGTGTTTCTGGCCCGGCAGGCGGTGGACAGGTTCTCCCAGCGGCTGAACAGCCTGATCTATCGCAAGTGCCTGGCGGAGTGGGGGGCGCTCTACCGTCACTACCAGGAACTCAACGGCCTCACCGGCCAGCCGTCCGCCGGCAACTATGCCCTGGAGTTCGTGGTGGCCGGGGCGGTGGGACTCATCCGGGCCTGGCTGGAGCAGGGGGCCAAAGAGTCCCCGGAGGAGATGGCCCAGCTGACCGGGCGGCTGATCCTGTCGGGGGTGTACTCCCAGGGGCAGTGAGCTGCCGCGTGGGGCCGGGGGCCTGCCCCCGGTGGTACGTGCCCTACAGGCCGTGCCTCTGAAGCGGCCTCGGGGCGCAGCGCCCCGGGGGGCCCGCCTGCCCGGCGGGGGCCCTGCTTTCTTTATAAGAAAGCAGGGGGAAAGAATCGCAGGGCTCCGCCCTGCACCCGGATTTAAAAACCGCTCGCTGCTCGCTCGCTCCATCTTTTGGGATAGAGACGCAGCAGAACGGTGGAGGGTCTTTTTCGTGGCCCATGTACGGGCCCTGATTTGGAAACTGTCTTTCAAGAAAAGATTCTTGGCTGGATTTTTTCCGACCCTGTCCCTCCGTCTACCAACCTACGCCTCCCAGCCCGCCCAGCCGGGGGGCGGGCCGATGACAGCGTGGGACACAGGGCCGCAGGCCAGTCCACAAAAAAAGAGGGATACCCCGAAGGATATCCCAAACCAGAGAAGGTGGGTCCAGGGAGGAGGAAACTCCTCCTCCCTGGTGTTCTTTCCTCCATTTCTCACAGGAGAAATGGAGGCCGCCG
>DXDK01000063.1 GCA_019115545.1 Candidatus Evtepia faecavium | reverse complement strand
GCTGGCCGCCGTCCACCGGGCCTATGTGGCCGCGGGGCTCCGCCGGGCCACCGGCCGTCCCCTGGTGCTGGTCTGCCCCGACGACGGGGAGGCCCGCCGCCTGGCCGGGGACCTGGCCGCCCTCACCGGGGGAGAGGTCCCCCTCCTCCCCGCCCGGGACTTTCTGTTCCACCCCGGGGCGGCCTCCCGCCAGTGGGAGCACCAGCGGCTGGAGATCCTGGCCCGGCTGACCCGGGGGGACTGCCCCGTCCTGGTGGCCACCGTCGAGGGGCTGCTCCAGCGCACCCTGCCCCCGGACGTCTTTGCCGGCCACTGCCGGCAGCTCTCCGTGGGCCAGGTGTGCCAGCTGGAGGAGGTGGCCGACTTCCTGGTCCAGGCGGGCTACACCCGGTGTGACCAGGTGGAGGGCACCGGCCAGTTCGCCCTGCGGGGGGGCATCCTGGACGTGTTCTCCCCCGGCCTGGACCTGCCGGTGCGGATGGAGTTCTGGGGGGACGAGATCGACTCCCTGGGCCTCTTCGACCCCGTGACCCAGCGGCGCACCGCCCAGCGGGAGGCCGTCACCCTCCTGCCCGCCGGGGAGGTGCTGGCCCCGGCGGGGGAGACCCTCCCCGACCCCCCGGACCTGGCCCTGGCCACGGTGTACGACGCCCTGGCCACCCCCGCCGATTACCTTCCCGAGGACGCCCTGGTCTGCCTCTGCGACACCCCCCGGGTGGCCGAGCGGGCCAAGCACTACCTCTGGCAGCTGGGGGAGGACGTCACCGCCCTGCTGGAGCAGGGGGTGCTCCCCGGCAAGGCCCCGGTGTTCGCCGAGAGTTTCGAGGCCCTCTGTTCCCGCCTGGCCCAGAGGTCCCTGCTGTACCTGGACGCCTTCCTCACCGGGGCCCTGCCGGTGCCCCCGGCCTATCTCCTCTCCCTCCCCGCCCGGCAGCTGGCGGGGTACGGCATCCGCTTTGAGACCCTGGTGGAGGACCTGACCCAGTACCAAAAAGAGGGCTTTGCCGTGGTGGTCCTCACCCCCAACCGGCGCAAGGCCGAGGCCCTCCAGACCATGCTCCGGGAGAAGGGCCTGGCCCCCGCCCTGGACGAGCACCTGCCCACCCTCCCCCAGCCGGGGGAGCTCACCCTGGCGGTGGGGGGCCTGTCGGCGGGGCTGGACTTCCCCGACGGGAAGTTTGCCATCCTCTCCGAGGGGGAGGCCCTACCCCCCCGCAAGCCCCGGGCCCGGAAGGCCAAGGTCCGGGACAGCAGCCGCCAGCGGCTGGAGTCCTTCACCGACCTGGCCCCCGGGGACCTGGTGGTCCACGAGCACCACGGCATCGGCCGGTTCGTGGGCATGGTGAAGATGACCGTGGACGGCATCCCCCGGGACTACATCAAGCTCCAGTTCGCCGGGACGGACACCCTCTACGTCCCCGCCCTCCAGCTGGACCTGGTGTCCAAATACATCGGCGGCGGGGAGGACAGCAGCCGCAAGCGCCTGTCCAAGCTGGGGGGCGCCGACTGGGAACGGGCCAAGTCCAAGGCCAAGAAGGCCGCCCGGGACATGGCCAAGGGGCTCATCCAGCTCTATGCCCAGCGGCAGCGGCTGGCGGGCCACGCCTTCGCCCCGGACTCCCCCTGGCAGCGGGAGTTCGAGGCCCTCTTCCCCTACCCCGAGACCGAGGACCAGCTCCGCTGCGCCCAGGAGATCAAGGCCGACATGGAGAAGCCCGTCCCCATGGACCGCCTGCTCTGCGGGGACGTGGGCTACGGCAAGACCGAGGTGGCCTTCCGGGCGGTGATGAAGTGCGTGCTGGAGGGCAAGCAGGCCGCCATCCTGGTCCCCACCACGGTGCTGGCCCAGCAGCACTACATGACCGCCCTGAAGCGCTTCTCCCACTTCCCGGTGGAGGTGGAGATGCTCTCCCGCTTCCGCACCCCCGCCCAGACCCGGGACATCCTCCGCCGCACCCAGGAGGGGTCGGTGGACCTGCTCATCGGCACCCACAAGCTG
Source organism: Candidatus Evtepia faecavium (assembly GCA_019115545.1). Classification (GTDB taxonomy): domain Bacteria; phylum Bacillota; class Clostridia; order Oscillospirales; family Oscillospiraceae; genus Evtepia; species Evtepia faecavium. The sequence continues at coordinate 9,804 of DXDK01000063.1, read as the reverse complement.
CTGGGGAAGGACCTGCACTTCCACGACCTGGGCCTGCTGGTGGTGGACGAGGAGCAGCGCTTCGGCGTGGGCCACAAGGAGAAGCTGAAGAAGCTGGCCCACCAGGTGGACGTGCTCACCCTCTCCGCCACCCCCATCCCCCGGACCTTGAACATGGCCCTGTCCGGCCTGCGGGACATGTCCACCCTGGAGCAGCCCCCCACCAACCGCCAGCCGGTGCAGACCTACGTGGTGGAGCACGACTGGGGCCTCATCGCCGAGGCCATCCGCCGGGAGCTGGACCGGGGGGGCCAGGTGTACTACCTCCACAACCGCACCGAGACCATCGACCGCACCGCCGCCAAGCTCCGCTCCCTGCTGGGGGAGCAGGTCCGCCTGGCCGCCGCCCACGGCAAGATGGACCAGGAACAGCTGGGGGACATCATGAGCCAGATGGCCGACGGCACCCTGGACATCCTGGTGTGCACCACCATCATCGAGACGGGCATCGACCTGCCCAACGTGAACACCCTCATCATCGAAAACGCCGAGAACTTCGGCCTGGCCCAGCTCCACCAGCTCCGGGGCCGGGTGGGCCGGTCCACCCGCCGGGCGGCGGCCTACCTCACCTACCGGCGCAACCGGGTGCTCACCGAGGACCAGTCCAAGCGCCTGTCCGCCATCCGGGAGTACGCCGCCTTCGGCTCGGGGTTCAAGATCGCCATGCGGGACCTGGAGATCCGCGGGGCGGGGAACCTGCTGGGGGCCGAGCAGTCGGGCTTTCTCATGAGCGTGGGCTACGACCTCTATCTCCGCCTGCTGGAGGAGGCGGTGCTGGAAGAGCAGGGCAAGCCGGTGGAAAAGGCGCTGGTGTGCACCGCCGACTTCGCCGTCCCCGCCGCCATCCCGGAGAAATACATCCCCGCCCCGGAGCAGCGGATGGACCTCTACCGCCGCATCGCCCGGGTGCGCACCCAGGAGGAGGGGGACGACATCACCGACGAGCTCATCGACCGCTACGGGGACCCCCCCGCGGGGGTGACCAACCTGGTGGCCATCGCCCTGCTCCGCTCCCGGGCCGCCGCCCTGGGCATCCCGGAGCTGGCCCAGAAGGAGAGTTCCCTGCGCCTTTCCCTCCCCCACCCGGACTTTGCCCAGGTGGCGGCGGTGTGCGGGCTGGAGAAGTACAAGAGCCGCCTGCTCTTCAACGCCGGGGAGAAGCCCTACCTGGCCCTCCGCCTGAAAAAGGGGGAGGACGTGCTGAAGCTGGCGGGCATCCTCCTCACCGACCTGGAGCAGGCCGCCGCCGGCGCGGTTTGACTTGCCTTTTGGGGAAAGTGCGGGTATAATGTTGCTATTCTACACGTCCCCACCCGGAAAAAGGAGGAACCCCATCGCCATGTCCGACAAACCCAAAAAGAAGATCACCTGGAAACAGTGGCAGCGCAGAACCATGCTCATCATCCTGGCCGTGGTGGCCGTCTTTGTGGCCCTGTACTTCGCCGTCTACCGCCAGCCCCAGCCTCTGATGGAGATGGACTGCATGGTGGGCACCGACGCCCCCGCCGCCGGCACCATCACCCAGTATTCCCAGGACAACCTGGAAGGGGTCGTCTTTACCGTCTCCGGTGAGGAGGACGTGGCCGACCTCTGGCAGGCCATGCAGAGCACCCAGGTCCGCCTGCTCCGGGGGCGCAGCGTCCCCGCGCCCCCCGTGGGCGGGTACTACTACGAGGTATCCCTCACCAGCGCCGACGGCGGCTCCACCTACAGCTTCGGCTGCGACTCCTCCGGGGAGCTGCTGATCCTGGGCGGCGGGTACGCCATCCACGGGGAGAGCAACCTGCTCCCCGCCCTGGACGCCCTGTTTGCCGACGGGGCAGCGGAATAATCCCCCCACAGCGCCTCCCCGCCGGGCACCCCCGGCGGGGAGGCGTTTCCCGTTGGCGCCAGGCCAGAAAAAAATCGGGAAAAACCCCGGAAAAATTTCAAAAAGACCATTGATTTTTTCGGGGGCGGCAAGTATAATGTTGCGGTAAATGTATGCGTTATGCTTACCTTGTAAATTCTATTGGAGGTACAATCAACATGAGAGACGTCTATGTTATCAGCTCCTGCCGTACCGCCGTCGGTTCCTTCGGCGGCTCCCTGAAGGATGTGCCCGCCGCCGAGCTGGGCTCCATCGTCATCGCCGAGGCCCTGAAGCGGGGCAATGTCAAGGGCGAGTGGCTGGATGAGGTCATGTTCGGCAACGTCCTGTCCGCTGCCCAGGGCCAGAACGTGGCCCGTCAGTGCATGGTCAAGGCCGGCGTGCCCCTGAAGGTGCCCGCCTACACCGTGAGCATGGTCTGCGGCTCCGGCCTGAAGTCCGTCATCGAGGGCGCCCGCGCCATCCAGTGCGGCGACGCCGACCTGGTGATGTGCGGCGGCACCGAGAGCATGAGCGGCGCCCCCTATGCCATCCCCACCAACCGTTGGGGCGCTCGGATGGGCCACACCCAGATCATCGACACCATGATCAAGGACGGCCTGTGGGACGCTTATAACAACTATCACATGGGCACCACCGCCGAGAACATCTGCGACATCTGGGGCATCACCCGGGAGGAGCTGGACGAGTTCGGCTACAACTCCCAGCAGAAGGCCCTGGCCGCTGTGAGATCCGGCCGCTTCGAGGACGAGATCGTCCCCGTGCCCGTGAAGAAGAAGAAGGAGATCGTGGAGTTCAAGGTCGACGAGCACCCCAGAGACACCGACCTGGAGAAGATGGCCAAGCTGAAGGGCGCCTTCCCTACCTCTGCTGACGGCTCCATCGACAAGGTGGAGATGACCTTCGAGGCCTCCCACATGACCCCCACCCCCGAGAACACCGGCGTGCAGCGGGTCACCGCCGGCAACGCCTCCGGCCTGAACGACGCCGCCGCTGCCATCCTCATCGCCTCTGAGGACGCCGTGAAGAAGTATGGCCTGAAGCCCCTGTTCAAGGTGGTCTCCTGGGGCCAGGGCGGCGTGGATCCCAAGATCATGGGCACCGGCCCCATCCCCGCCTCCCGCCAGGCTCTGGCCAAGGCCAACCTGACCATCGACGACATGGACCTGATCGAGGCCAACGAGGCCTTCGCCGCTCAGTCCATCGCCGTGGCCCGTGAGCTGGGCTTCGACATGTCCAAGGTCAACGTCAACGGCGGCGCCATCGCCATCGGCCACCCCATCGGCTGCTCCGGCGCCCGGATCATCGTCACCCTGCTCCACGAGATGATGAAGCGCCCCGACGCCAAGAAGGGTCTGGCTACCCTGTGCATCGGCGGCGGCCTGGGCGTGGCTGCCATCTTCGAGAAGTGCTAATAAGATAAGCGTTTAGAATTCTCTGCCACGAAATGTTCGGGCGGCGGTCCTTTGAGGGCCGCCGCCCGTTCTTTTTGCCGTTCTTCCTTCGGCGGACATCTATCCGCCCCTGGACGGACATTTTTCCACAAAACCACCCCCGCCCCCTCCCTGGTTTTTCAAGGAAGTGCTAAGGTTTTCCAAGAACCCCGCCCCCCGGCTTGACGGGCCTCCCTCGGGCGGATATAATGAAACTGCATCCATTCCCTGTTGGTCTGACAGGTTATTGGTTTCCGACGGTTATGATTTAAGAAAGGGGTTTTTCTTATGGCAAACGATCGCGTATTCAACTTCTCGGCCGGTCCCTCCATGCTTCCTCTGGAGGTCCTCCAGCGGGCCGGGGCAGAGATCACCAACTACGGCGGCTCCGGCATGTCCGTCATGGAGATGAGCCACCGCTCCAAGGTGTTCCTGAAGATCTTTGACGAGACCCAGGAGAAGTTCCGCCGCCTGCTGGGCGTGCCCGAGGGGTACAAAGTCCTCTTCCTCCAGGGCGGCGGCACCATGCAGTTCGGCATGATCCCCCTGAACCTCATCGGCAAGACCGGCAAGGCCGACTATGCCGTCACCGGCCACTTCGCCAACCTGGCCATGAAGGAGGCCAAGAAGTACGGCAGCGTGAACATCGCCGCCTCCAGCGAGGACCGCAAGCACGTCTATATCCCCGCCCAGGACCAGCTGAAGGTGGACCCCGAGGCCGCCTACTTCTACTACTGCTCCAACAACACCATCGAGGGCACCCAGTGGCAGTACGTCCCCGAGACCGGCAGCGTGCCCCTGGCCTGCGACATGTCCTCTGACATCCTCTCCCGCCCGGTGGACGTGAGCAAGTTCGGCCTGATCTTCGCCGGGGCCCAGAAGAACCTGGCCCCCGCCGGCCTGACCATCGTCATCATCCGGGAGGACCTGGCCGGCCACGAGCTGCCCATCACCCCCGCCATCATGAACTACAAGTCCATGATCGACAAGGACTCCATGTACAACACGCCCCCCTGCTGGTGCATCTACATGCTGGGCCTCATGTGCGACTGGCTGGAGGAGCAGGGCGGCGCCGCCGGCATGGAGAAGATTAACATCAAGAAGGCCCAGATGCTCTACGACGTGCTGGACGCCTCCAAGCTGTTCACCGTCTCCGCCGAGCCCGGCTCCCGGTCCTTCATGAACGTCACCTTCCGCTCCCCCAGCGACGAGATGGACGCCAAGTTCGTGGCCGAGTCCGTGAAGGAGGGCTTCACCAACCTCAAGGGCCACCGCTCCGTGGGCGGCATGCGGGCCTCCATCTACAACGCCATGCCCATGGAAGGCGTGGAAAAACTCTGTGCATTCATTGAAAAGTTCGAGAAAGAGAACTAATTGCCAAGTTGGAAGCCCGGACAATGGGCACCAAGATTTTTGACTTGAAAGGGTTTGTTTTTCATGTACCATGTAAAAACGATGAATAAGATCTCCAAGATCGGTCTGGCTGAGCTGGACGAGCGCTTTGAGATCAGCGACACCATGGAGCACGAGGACGCCATTCTGGTGCGTTCCGCCAAGCTCCACGACTACGACTTCCCCGCCGAGCTGAAGTGCATCGCCCGGGCCGGCGCCGGGGTGAACAACATCCCCCTGGACCGGGCGGCTGACGCCGGCATCGTGGTCTTCAACGCCCCCGGGGCCAACGCCAACGGGGTGAAAGAGCTCACCATCGCCGCCCTGCTGCTGGCCTCCCGGAAGATCTCCCAGGGCATCACCTGGGTGAAGGAGCAGTCCGCCGCCGGGGCCGACGTGGCCGCCGTGGTGGAGAAGGGCAAGTCCGCCTACGTGGGCCCCGAGATCCAGGGCAAGACCCTGGGCGTGGTGGGCCTGGGGGCCATCGGCGTGCTGGTGGCCAACGCCGCCGCCGCCCTGGGGATGAAGATCGTGGGCTATGACCCCTTCCTCTCCGTGACCCACGCCCTGAACCTCACCCCCGGAGTGGAGATCGTGGACACCCTCCCCGAGCTCTATGCCAAGGCCGACTACATCACCCTCCACCTGCCCATGAACGACGCCACCCGGGGCACCATCAACGAGGCCGCCTTCGCCGCCATGAAGGACGGGGTGCGCATCGTGAACCTGGCCCGTGGGGAGCTGGTGGACACCCCCGCCATGAAGGCCGCTCTGGAAAGCGGCAAGTGCGCCGCCTACGTCACCGACTTCCCCAACAGCGAGACCGCCGCCATCGAGGGCGTGGTGGCCATCCCCCACCTGGGGGCCTCCACCCCCGAGAGCGAGGACAACTGCGCCATGATGGCCGCCCGGGAGGTCAAGGACTACCTGGACAACGGCAGCATCGTCAACTCCGTGAACCTGCCCAACCTCACCATGGCCTGGGCCGCCAAGAACCGGGTGTGCGTCCTCACCAAGGGGGCCGACGCCGCCGCCATCGCCGGGGCCGTCCCCGCCGTGGTGGCCTCCGCCTCCAACACCCGGGGGGAGTATGGCTACACCATCCTGGACACCGACGCCGCCGTGGACGAGGCCGCCCTGGCCGCCATCCCCGGGGTGCTGCGGGTCCGGGTGCTCTCCAAGTGAGGGCCCGCCCATGGAAAAACCTGTGATCCACCCCTCCGCCTACGTGGCCCCCGGCGCCTTCGTCCGGGGGGACGTCACCGTGGGGGAGCAGACCAACATCTGGTACAACGCCGTCCTCCGGGGCGACCAGGAGAAGATCACCGTGGGCAAAGCCGCCACCATCCAGGACTGCTGCGTCCTCCACGGGGACGCCGGCTGTGACGTGGTGGTGGGGGACTATGTCACCGTGGGCCACGGGGCCGTCCTCCACGGCTGCACGGTGGAGGACAACTGCCTCATCGGCATGAACGCCGTGGTGCTGGACCACGCCGTCATCGGGGCCGGCTCCATCGTGGGGGCCGGGGCCGTGGTGGCCTCGGGGACCGTCATCCCCCCCAAGAGCCTGGTGGTGGGGGTCCCCGGCAAGGTGAAGAAGACCCTCACCGACGAGGACGTGGCCGGCAGCGTGGCCAACGCCAAGAGCTACCTGGGCCTCATGGCCAAGGCCATGGCCGACCCGGCCAACCAGGACTAACTTCCCGTATCTCCCAACCTTCCACCGGGGGGCGGCCTCTTTCCGCCCCCCGGTGCCCTGTATCCTGAGGAAAGGAGGGGGCGCCATGTCCCACAGCCTCACCCGGCCGGAGGTCCTCACCCTCATCGGCCCCGGGGGGGAGACCTACCGGGGCGGGGACCAGGAGTGGTACCCCGACCTGTGGCAGCGCCGGGCGGGCTGCGGCCCCACCACCGCCGCCGCCCTGCTGGCCTATCTCTCCCAGACCCGCCCGGCCCTGGCCCCCCTGCGCCCCCTGGCCGGAGGGACCCGCACGGGCTTTGCCCAGTACATGCAGGCCCTCTGGCCCTATGTCATCCCCGGCTCCCGGGGGCTGGACAAGCCGGAGAGCCTGGTGCTGGGCTGCCGGTCCTTCGCCCTGTCCCGGGGGTGCGTGCTCCAGGGGGAGGTCCTCAAGATCCCCCGCCGGCGGGAGAACCGCCCCACCCCCGCCGCCTGCCGGGACTTTCTCCTCCGGGCCCTGGACAACGACTGCCCGGTGGCCTTTCTGAACTACTCCAACGGGTCCCTGCCCAACCTGGACAGCTGGCACTGGGTCCCCCTCATCGCCCTCACCGAGGGGGAGGAGGTCCTCCTGTGCACCGTCCTGGACGAGGGGGAGGAGAAAGTCATCGACCTGGCCCTCTGGCTGGAGACCACCCTGCTGGGGGGCGCCCTGGCGGCGGTGTTCCCTTGACCGCGCGGCGTCGGGACGCCGTACCGTTTATATGCAGCGCAGGTTAACCCCTGCCCCGTGGTCCCCGCCCCTATCCGGGGCGGGGATCCAGGCTTTCTCTAAGAGAAAGCCCGGACGCAAAGAGTCCCAGGGAGGGGAGAGTTTCTCCCCTCCCTGGACCCACCTCTCTCTGGTTTAGGAAACTGGGGGAGGTGGGTTTTTCTTTTTCCTACAAACTTAACACCGACGCCCGTAACGGCCCGCCCCCCGGCTGGGCGGGCTGGGAGGCGTGGGTTGGGGAACCGCCTCTATAGAGGCGGAAGGGAACTTCAGCCTGTATAAAGGCGGTACCACCCAAAAATCCAGCGAAAGCTATTTTTCCAAAAGAAAGTTTCCAAATCAGGGCACGTACATGGGTTGCGATAAAAAACAACGACCGCTCCGCTGCGGCACGATCCCAAAAGAGGGAGCGAGCGAGCAGCGAGCGGTCTTGAAAATTGGGGGTGCAGGGGGGAAACCCCCTGCGATTCTTTCCCCCTGCTTTCTTATAAAGAAAGCAGGGCCCCCGCCGGGCAGGCGGGCAACGGGGCGCTGCGCCCCGAGGCCGGTCCAGAGGCAGGGCCTGTAGGGTCCGTACCACCGGAGGCCAGGCCCCCGGCCCCACGTCGCAGGTTTCAACCTGCGACGGACATAACGGTACGGCCTACCGACACCGGCCGGCCCTCACTTCTTCATTTTCGTGGCAATGGTCACCCCGCCAATGGCCAGGCGGTCCAGGGCGTTGTCGTGGAAGACCAGGGTGAGGTCCTTGTCCTCCCCCAGCACCTCCCGGACGGCGGCGCGCATCCCCTCGGCCAGGGCGTTGACCTTCTCCTCCTTGGTGGGGCCGGCTTCCAGGTTGGCCACCACCATCTGCTGGGGGGCGGGCTTGCCGTTTTCGTAGAGGGTCTCGTACTCGTTGACGAAGGTGTAGATGTGGGGGGCCTTCAGCACCGGGGCGGCGGCCTCGTAGAGCTTGGCCACCAGGGTGTCCTTGGTGTCCTGGGGCAGTTTGGGGACGTTGACGTACATACTAGGCATGGTGGGTGTTCTCCTTTTCTTTCCTTTGGGCGGCAGGGCCGCCTGATACAAACCGCCGCAGCGGCGGGATGTTCCTGGTTACGACTGGGGGGGCGTGGGCCCCTGCTTCTTTTTCTTCAGCTTGGTCTGGGTGCCGTCGGGCTCCAGGATGTAGACGTTGTCCAGCTGGGCCTCCAGGCTCTGGCGGATGGCCGCCAGGTACTCCAGGCGGAGGGTGGCCTGCTCCTGCTTTTCCGCCTCGGTGAGGCCGATGGTCTTGCTCTTCCGGGCCAGCTCGTTGAGCCGGGCGATGCGTTCTTCCGTCATGGTTTCCTGTCCTTTCCTCGTTATAGATACCGCTCCAGGGCCAGGATCAGCCGGCCCCGCTTGGAGGTGCCCCCCAGCTCCGTGAGGACGCACTTCCCCAGCCCCCGGCAGGTGAGCACGTCCCCCGCCGAGACCACCTTGTCGGCCTTGTCACAGGGGCGGTGGTTCACCGCCACCCGGCCGGCCCGGATGAACTCCGCCGCCCGGCTCCGGGGGACGGAGAACCCCGCGGACACCACCGCGTCCAGCCGGGGGGAGGCCACCGTGGCCCGGATCTGCTTCCGCTCCCCGGGGGCGGGGGCCAGCTGGTCCAGGGGCAGGGGGGCCAGCTTCACCGAATACCGCCCCGCCTGGGTCCACTGGGAGAGGAGGATGGGGGCGGTCTCCCGGAGGACCACCACCTGGGCCCCTTCCTCAGTGAGCAAAATGTCCCCGATCTTCTCCCGGGTGAGCCCCAAGCCCATGAGGGAACCCAGGTAGTCCCGGTGGGTGAGCCTGGCCCCCTGGGGGAGGGTGACGGCGATGGCGCACAGGGGGCAGTCCTCCCCCGCCAGCCAGGCCTCCTCCTCCAGCCAGTCGGGGAGGAAGGCCCACAGCTTCCGCTCGGCGTCGGGGTAGCCCCCGTGGAGGAGGCCCTCCCCCGGGGCAGCGGCCATGAGCAGGTCGGCGCTCTGGGCCTGCTGGGCCGGGGAGAGGAACCCCGTGTGGGTGGGGATGCCCCGCTGGCGGGCCCGCTGCTGCTGGTCCAGCACCCGGGCCAGGAGGAGGCGGCTCTCCCCGTCCCGGGCGAACTTGTCCAGCAGGTCGGTTTTGTTCATGGGATCGTCTCCTTTTTCCAGGGGAATGCCCCTTTTCGGGGGGGGATACTGATAAAAGTTAGTATATCCCGACCCCGGGGCTATTGTCAACGGAAATCAGAGCGGGTATAATTATAATGGGGAATATCTCTCTGCCCCGCCGGGGCGGGAGCCCCATCCCATTTCATGAGAAGGAGGGACCCCATCGTGCAGCGCGTCCTTTTCATCTATAACCACCACGCCGGCAAGAGCAAAACCTGGGCCAACCTCTCCGAGGTCATCAACGCCATGACCGAGCAGGGCTGCCTGGTCACCGCCTACCCCACCCAGTACCGGGGGGACGCGGGGGAGGCCATCCTCCGCTGGAGCGGGGACTTCGACCGCCTGGTGGTGGCCGGGGGGGACGGCACCCTCAGCGAGGCCATCGCCGGGGCCAGCCGCCTGGAGCACCCCCCGGAGATCGGCTACATCCCCGCCGGCACCACCAACGACTT
>DXDK01000012.1 GCA_019115545.1 Candidatus Evtepia faecavium | reverse complement strand
CCAAAAGAACAAAATAACCACAAATAAAACCCATTTTAGAAACAAAAGAAAGGGGAAAACTTGGCGGAAAAGCCTTCCCATCCAGGGGAGGGGTATGCTATGATTACAAAAAAGTAACAGACGGTAACAGCCGCCCGGCCATTTCGTTACCAATGGCCGGGCGCTTCCCTGTAGATTTCCAGAATTGTGTGAAACAAAGGAGCGATTGGATGCGACAGCGAATTCTTCGGAGCATTGCGGCCATGCTGGTGCTGGTCATGCTGGCCCCCGCGGCCCTGGCCGCCACCTATGACGAGATCAACCAGGATCAGGTCTTTTTCAAGCAGTCCCAGCGGGGGACCTGCACCCTGGCCGCCACCGCCATGATGCTCCGGAGAGCCGCCCTCCTCAACGGGGAGGAGAACTGGGCCCAGATCACCGAGGCCTCCTGCCGGGCGGAATTCTGGATCCCCGGCTGCGGCCTGCCCTACAGCTTCTCCTACGGGGAGATGACCGTGGGCCACGAAACCCTCCCCGGGGGCGCGGCCAACGAGGCCGTCCTCATCGATCTCCTGGAGGCCCACCCCGAGGGGATCATGCTCCACGCCGCCTGCGTCCCCCACGGGATCCTGCTCACGGAGTACAAGGACGGGCAGTTCTACTGCGCCGACCCCTCGGAATACGTGGGGGAGGGCATCATCCCCATCGAGGAGGCCTGGGGCACCCGGGTGGAGAACTCCAACGCCTACTGGTACGTCACCTCCGAGGTGGCGGAGGTGGAGCCCGACCTGCCCGACCTGGTGCCGGAGGAAGTGACGGTGGAGAGCTCCGTGGCCGACCTCCTGGCCCCCCTGGACCAGCCGGAGGAGGACACCTGCCTCATCGGCCAGGCCCTGCTGGCCGGCAGCGAGGACAACTGAACCCTGGAACAGAGCACACCCCCCAGCGCCTTTGGCGCTGGGGGGTGTTTGTGTGTGTGGGTCACGCCGTCCAGGACAGGGCCAGGGCCTGGCTCCCGCCGGGGTACCGGGCGGCGGCGGCGACGTTCTGAAAGGCCCCGGAGGCGTCATACCAGCTCTGGGCATGGTTGAGGCTGGTGTCATAGACCCCCTCGTAGAGGAGCGCCCCCGCCCCGTCATACACCCGGAGCACCAGGCCGGTGGTGGGGGCGTCCGGGTCATAGCGGGCCAGGGCCAGCTTCTCCCCGTTCCAGGCGGCCCGGAGGGCGGCGCCGTTGGGGCCGGTGAAGCCCTGGTCCGTTGGGGCCTGCCAGCGGAGCTGGTAGCGCCCCGCCGCATCCGGGAGGTAACAGGCCAAACCCTCCGCCCCCAGGGCCAGGAGGCAGCCCTCCCCGGGGAGCAGATAGGATGTCGTCTGCTGCCGTTCCAGGGGCAGGGCGCCGTCCTCCAGGCCGGAGGCCCGGTCCAGGGGATAGCAGGCCGCCTCCGGCAGGGGGAAGGTCTGGCGGCGGGTCCCCTCGGCGGTGTCCAGGACGGCGCAGGTGCTCTCCCCGCCCTGGCAGGTCACCAGGAAGAGACTGGACCCGTCGGGGGAGAGGGTGAGGCCGGTGACGCCGCCCCCCTGGGGGTCCAGAGGATAGACCAGCTCCAGGCTGTCCAGCTGGGCCTGGAAATCACCCCCCTGGTTCCCGGAGAGGGCCAGGCGGTAGATGCCGTATCCCCCGGGGACCTGGGAGAAGTCCGCCAGCCGGCCCCCCTCCCTCAGGGTGGGGGTGAAGGCGAAGTACACCGCGTCTTTCCCCGGGGCGCTGAGGACCTCCATCACCGGGTCCGGCCCTGTGGGGCGGATGGTGATCTGGGAGATCCAGTCTGGGTTGGGCCAGCCGGAGTCGCCCTTGGTGACGGTGACCTCCCACCGGGTGTCCGGGGCAAAGGGGAAGGAGAAGAAGGCCTGGAAGGCCGTCTGGGCCGCCTGGTTCCGGGCCTGGGCGGCGGGGTCCGCCGCCCCGAGGTCGGCATAGGACTGGGGCAGGGGGGTCACGTCGGCCAGGTCCAGGTCCACCTGGAGGGGATAGGCGTCCAGGTATTGGCTGGGGTCCACGGTCTCGGTGTGGGAGCCCCCCGCCGGGGTGCGGCTGGCCACGTCCAGGCAGAGGGGGACCAGCCGGGGGTCGATGCTCTCGTCCCCGGCCCCCTGGGCCAGGGCCTCCGCCGAGATGCCATAGCCGGCGAAGAGCATCTCCCCCTGGTGGGGGAAGGACACCCGCACCCCGGCGTCCAGGTTGGCCTCCGGGGCGGCCTCCCCCGGGGCGGAGAAGGCGGCCCGGCTGGCGGCGGGGTCCCCCAGGTCAAAGGTCAGGTCCCACTGGAGGTTGGCGGTGGCCCGGCCCAGGGTGTGGTACCCGGGCCGGCAGAGGGCCTGCTGGGTGGCCGCCAGGCCCTGGGCGGCGGCGGGGTCCCCCTGCCGGGTCTGGGCGGAGAAGGCCACCGCCCCCGCCTGGTCCCACAGGGTGTGGGCCGCCGCCCCCACGCCTCCCGCCACCAGGGCCAGGACCAGGCACAGGGCCAGGAAGGTGCGTTTCATGGGGCAGCCTCCTCTCCGTGGGTCAGGCGGGCCAGGGCCTTGGCCACCCGGTTGGCCTGGTACTGATAGGTCTGCTTGCAGAAGGCCACCAGGTCGGTGCCCGCCTCCTCCAGGTCCGCGGTGGCGGCGTCGGCCACCAGCTTCCCCTGGTGGAGAAGGATGGCCCGGCCCAGGAAGGGGGCCATTTCCTCCACCAGGTGGGTGGAGAGGAAGAGGGTCTCCGTGGGTTCCAGAATCCCCAGGAGGACTTTGTAGAAGTCCATGCGGTTGAAGTAGTCGCTGCCGGCGAAGGGCTCGTCCATGAGGATGTAGTCCGCCCCCTGGCACAGGGCCAGGATGACCTCAAACTGGTTCTGCTGGCCGGCGGAGAGCTTCCCCACCGGCCGGTGGTCCGGCAGGGCGAAGAAGTCCATCAGGGCCGCGTACCGGTTGTGGCGGAAGGCGGGGAAGTGGGCGGCGTAGAAGTCCCGGTGGGCCTGGGGGGTGAGGGAGGGGAAGAAGGTGTGCTCACAGGAGGCAAAGGAGAGCTTTGCCAAATCCTCCCGGGCCAGGGGATGGCCGTCCAGGGTGACCTCCCCCCGGAACCGGAGCAGCCCCAGCAGGCACTTCAGGAGGGTGGTCTTTCCCGCCCCGTTCTCCCCCAGCAGGCCCACGATCTCCCCCCGGGGGAGGGAGAAGGACACGTCCTCCAGGGCCCGGCCCTTGCCGGGGTAGGCTTTGGTGAGGTGTTTGCATTCCAGCATCAGGGTAACCACCTTTCATAGTAGGGGGTGAAGAGGTAGCCGAAGTTGTCCCACAGCTTGCCCAGCTGGTTGGGCTGGAGGCACTCCGGCGGGGTGAGGGCCAGGTAGACGGCGTAGTAGACGGCCAGCACCAGGACCATGGTCCCCAGGGTGGCCAGGATCAGGAGCAGGGGCAGGGCGTAGGCCCGCCGGGCCAGCTCCCGCCGGTCGGGGAGGCGGCGCAGGAGATAGTCGCTGCGGCTGCCCCGGAGGAAGGAGAGGCGGTTGACCACTGCCAGTGCCGCCGCCGCCCCCAGGAGCAGCAGGAAGGGGAACAGGGCCGGGTGGGAGAAGAAGTTGGACACGGCCCCTTGGACCCCCACCAGGTCGGCGAAGTCGGTCATCCGGCTGCCGGGGTCCACCACGTCGGGCTGGCCGTAGACGTGGACCTGGCTTAAGGCCAGGGAGAGCATGCCGCCGTAGTTGTAGGCGCTGATGGCCAGGCACAGGGCCAGCAGGGCCAGGTAGGAGAACAGGAAGGGTTTCCCGTCGGTCCAGGGAGGGACCAGCTCATGGAGTTTCCGCAGGCGCATGGGGGGAGGCCTCCTTTCTGTGGTTGTCATCGTCCCGGTCGGGGGCCTCTTGGCGGAGGGCCTGCCGCAGCCCCCAGACCAGGCACCCCCCGGCGGCCAGGAAGGACAGGGGGGCCGAGCCCAGGCACACCAGGGCGCACAGGGCCAGGGTGGGGAAGGCGAAGGTCCCCTTCCCCCGGTGGAGGGCCTGGGTGAAGGCGGCGGCGGTGAACCCCAGCCCCCCGGCCAGGGCCAGGTTCCCCGCCCACTGGAGGGGACCCCCCAGGGGGAGGAAGGCGTGGAAGAGGGGGACCTGCCACACTGCCGTGGGGAGGGTCTGGGGGTTCAGAAAACCCCCGCCCTGGCCGAAGGACCACCCCATCCCCAAAAAGGCCAGGGCCTGGCTCCCCCAGAACAGGAGGAAGGCCAGGGTGTTCCACAGCCCCTGCCCCAGCAGCACCTGTCCCCGGGAGAGGGGGAGGCGGTGGAGGGTGTACCCCGGCTGGCCCTTCCCCCGGGCCAGGGTGGCCGTGGCCAGCAGGAGGCAGAGGACCCCAAAGACCCCCGCCAGGACCCACCCCAGGGGGAGGAGGCTGTGGGTGTAGGCCTCGGCCAGGGTGGGGGTGTAGGGCAGGGCCCGCCAGCGGGCGGTGAAGAGCCCCCACTCCACCGCCCCGGCGGCCAGGAGCAGCAGGAGCACCTTCCAGAAGGTGTGGCGCAGGTACAGGCAAAACAGGGAAAACGCGGGTTTCATGGGGATCCCTCCTCCCAGTGTCGGGCGATGAGGTCCAGGGCTTCCTGTCTGGACAGGCCCATGCGTTTCATGGCGGCCACCACGGACTGGGCCTCCTCCCGGAGCAGGTCCCCCCGCACCCGGGCCCGGGCGGCCTCGTCGGCGGCCACGCAGCTCTTGGCCCCGGAGCGGGACTGGATGAGGCCCTCCTCCTCCAGGAGGCGGTAGGCCTTCTGCACCGTGTTGGGGTTCACCCCCAGCAGGGCGGAGACCACCCGCCGGGAGGGCAGGGTCTCCCCGTGGGGGATGGTCCCCCCGGCAATGCCCAGCTTTACGTGGCGGAGGATCTGTTGGTAGATGGGCACCCCCTCCACCAGCACCAGGTCGTCAAAGGAGACCATGGACACCACCTGCCTTTCTTTCTGTGTTACTAGGATAATACGGTTTGTGAGTGTATTATAACTATAACACGGCGCCTTGTCAAGGGGGGAGGGGATGTTTTTTGGGGATAGTACGGACCCTGCCAGTGGTCGGGGCTCTTACCCACCTCGGGGCGCAGCGCCCCGTTGCCCCGCCTACCCGGCGGGGGCCCTGCTTTCTTTATAAGAAAGCAGGGGGAAAGAATCGCAGGGCTCCGCCCTGCACCCGGTCTTTAAAACCGCTCGCTGGGGCTCGCTTCATCTTTTGGGTTGGTGGCCTCTGGAGCGGTCTCTTTCTGGCAAAAGTGCACCAGACCAGATTTGGAAACGCATATTCGGAGAAACAATTTTTAACTGGATCTTGCTCTGCAAAAATCCAGCCAAAGAAAATCTCTCAAAAGAAAGTCCCCAAATCAGGGCACGTAGGTGAGTCACGAAAAAGCCGCTCTATCCCCCTGCTGCGCCTCTATCCCAAAAGATGGAGCGAGCGAGCAGCGAGCGGCCTTGAAAACCGGGGTCCAGGGGCAAAGCCCCTGGTGTTCTTTCCTCCATTTCTCACACGAGAAATGGAGGCCGCCGGCAGGCATCCCCCCGGGGCGCTGCGCCCCGAGGCTGGTAAAAGCCCCGACCACCCATAGGGTACGTACAGCGGGAGCGCCCCCCGGCCCCACGCCGTAGCCTTCCGGCCGGCGGCAAACGGCCGCAAAAAACCCCCAGACCCTTGCGGGTCTGAGGGAAGGCTGTGGGGGCATTGGGCTCAGTCGAAGCCCAGGCCCAGATAGGCGTCCTGCTGGGCGAAGTACTTGCCGTGGAGGGCGCTGTCGTACCACTTGATCATGCCGAAGGCCTGGGTATAGCTGCCGGGCAGCCCGTCCCAGAAGGCCGGGGTGCGGATGTGGTACCGGGAGGCCTCCATCTCCTGGGCGATGGTCTCCACGGCCTGGGCCATCTTGTCGGTGGGGATGAGCAGCTCCTTGGCCAGCAGCCGCCGTTTCTGGACGTACTCGATGGCCACGCAGCCCACCACCCCGTCGATCTCGATCTTGTACAGGTCGCCGTAGGCCAGGTGGCTGCCGATCTGCTGGAAGGAGATCATGTGGTCGGTGTAGGTCATGTGGAAGGTGTTTTTCAGGTACCCCTCCCGGATCTCGTTGTACTCCCGGGGGGAGATGGGGGTGAGGACCCCGCCGCCGGTGTTGCCGGTGAGGGCGGAGGTGAGGAACTCCACCTTCCGGGTGGCGAAGCACTCGTCCATGCCGATGGCCTCAAAGAACCGGTGGAGGGAGGGGGAGGCGGGGACCAGGACCATGGCCTTGTCCCCCCGCTGCTGGAGGAAGCCGTCGGCGTACTTCAGCAGCTGCCGGGCGTGGCCCTTGCCCTGCATATAGGGGTTGGTGGCCAGGGCGTAGACGTAGCCCACGGGGACTTCGCTGCCGTCGGGGAACTGGATGGTGCCGGGGAGCATGGCGGCCATGGAGTCCACCTCGCCGTCGTCGTCCACCACCAGCACCTGGTCGGTGGAGCAGAACTTTTGGAAGAAGATGTCCACATAGGCGCTGGGGTCGCCGAAGCACTTCCGCCACAGGTCTTTCAGCTGGGGAAGCTCGTCCGGGTGCGCGGGGCGAATGTTGATCATAGCAATGACCTCCTTTGTGCAAACTGGCCGCCGGGCCCCGGGGGCGGGACGGTCGATATCATGGGGCGCGGGTTTCCACCGCGCAATAGTTGACCTGAAGATAATCGGGGTAGTAGGACAGCTTCGCCTTCCGCAGGCCGGGGATGCCCATGTCATCCTCCCGGTCCAGGTAGCGGATTTTGGGATACTTCTCCCGGACATACCGGGCGAAGGACCGGTTCACCGCCGGGAAGGCCCCCTGGACCTGGCCCAGGGCCCGCTCAAAGTGGACGTCGAAGATGGTCTCCGTCAGGGGCGCCCCCAGGGAGAAGCCCAGCACCTGGTCCCCCCAGCGGAGGACCACCCCCTCCAGCCCCAGGGCGTCGAGATGCTCCAGGGCCAGGACCAGGGCGTGGTGCTCGTCGTCCAGGGTGGACAGGCCCTGGACGGCCTCCCGGGACAGGGCCTCCCGGTGCCAGGCGGCGTCCAGCGCCAGGCAGGGGCCGATGTCCGCCGGGGTGAGGGGGGCCCAGGACCAGCCGGGGCAGGCCTCGTCCAGGCGGTGGATGTGGTTGCGCTTGCCGTGGAGCTTCTTCCCCGGCAGGTCGGCCAGGCGGTTGACGTCGTAGAGATAGTCAAACCCGTCCCGGGCCTCCTCGAAGCGGAAGCGGCCGGGGTAGGCGTCCTCCAGCCAGTGCTTGTGGTAGAGGGTGAGGGCGATCAGCCGCAGGGGGTGGCCCTCGCCGTGGGCGTCCTGGAGGAGGGCCTCCAGGGCGGGGGTGGGGTCCCCCTCCCCCACGGGCCAGTAGTAGGCGTGGCCCAGGGTGCTGCGCAGGCGGATCAGCAGCCGCCCGTGCAGGGGGGCGTACTGGAAGCCATAGGCCGCCTTCCAGCAGAAGAGGACGGGAAAGCTGTAGTCGCACAGGGGCAGCCCCTCGCTTTCCAGAAGGGGGCGGACCCAGGTGACGTCACGGACGTCGGGGGTCTGAAAGGGGATCATAACACCTCGCTGGGGTTTCCATCACAGGGTGATGGTGGTGATGTCGTACTTGTTGTTGCGGAGGATGCCGTCCAGGCGCACGTCGTCGGTCACCGAGGAGATGAGGTTGTAGGCCGCCCCCTGGTGCTTGGCCCGGCCGGTGCGGCCGATGCGGTGGACGTAGTATTCCCCCTCCTCGGGGATGTCGTAGTTGATGACGGCGTCCACGTCGTCAATGTCCAGCCCTCGGGCGGCCACGTCGGTGGCCACCAGGACCCGCAGCTGGCCGGCCCGGAAGGTGGAGAGGACCTTCTCCCGGACCTTCTGCCCCAGGTCCCCGTGGATGCACTGGGCGGAGACGCCCTTCATCTGCAAAAGCCCGGTGAGGCGGTCGGTGGTGTTCTTGGTGTTGCAGAAGACGATGACCCGGTCCAGCTGTTCCTTTTCCAGGATGGCGATGAGCAGGTCCACCTTGCCCCCCCGGTCCACCTTGATGCGGTACTGGTGGATCTGGGGGCGGTCCTCCTGGACGGGGCGGACGACGATCTCCACCGGGTCCCGCTGGTAGACCCAGGAAATGTCCATGACCTCCCGGGAGATGGTGGCGGAGAACATCCCCAGGTTCCGCCGGTGGGGGATCTGCTTGAGGATGCGGGTGACGTCCTTGATGAAGCCCATGTCCAGCATCCGGTCGGCCTCGTCCAGGACCACGGTCTCCACCTTGTCCAGGCGGACGGTGCGGCGCTTCATGTGGTCCATGAGGCGGCCGGGGGTGGCCACCACGATCTGGGGGTGCTTTTTCAGCAGGTTGATCTGCCGGTCGATGGGCTGGCCGCCGTAGAGGCAGGCCACCCGGATGCCCGGGAGGAAGGCGCACAGCTGCCGCAGCTCGTCCTGGATCTGCAGGGCCAGCTCCCGGGTGGGGGCCAGGATGAGGCCGGTGACGGCGGTGCCCTCCGGGTCGGTGTGCTCCACCATGGGGATGCCGAAGGCGAAGGTCTTGCCGGAGCCGGTGGGGGCCTTGGCGATGACGTCCTTCCAATCCTTAAAGCAGGGGATGGCCCCCGCCTGGACGGGGGTGGCCTGGGAGAAGCCCTTTTGCGCCAGGGCCTTCATGATGCCCTCGGAGAGGTGCATTTCACTGTATCGCAGGTCGAGCTCGACCTCCATGCCGTTGATTTCCATAAAAACCGATCCTTTGCCGCCGGGCAGAGGCCGGCGGGATTCCTTTGTATAAGATTGCCATGTTACCTGTAATCATAGCACAAGGATTTCTCCCTTGCAAGGGGGGAAATGCGGGGGTCAGGCCGCTGGCGGGGGAAATCGCCTTCCGGTTTTGGAGAAAGAAAGCGCAGGCAATCTCATGGGAGATTGCCTGCTGGATGCCGCGTTTCCGCCCCGCCCTGTTTTTCCGCTGCAGAGGTCAGATCATATTCATAAACGATGGACCGCGCCCCGGAGCCATCCCGAAAGGGCTTCTCCGCCACTTTTTGAAACCCGCGCTTCTCATAAAATTCCCAGGAAGCAAGGGTGTTGGTAAAAAGCCGTACACAAGCGGCGCCGTCGCCCTTCCCCCTGTCCAGGAATTGAGAGACCAGCGCGGTTCCGAGCCCTTTTCTGTAATTCCTTTTGGACGCAAGGGCCACCAATTCCAGGTCGCAGGCGCCGAAGGTCTCCTGGTCCCGCTCCCGCAGCTGGCGGAAGAACGCGTCAAATTCTTTCTGGAAGGCGGCGGACATTTTATATCTTTTCAGATAGAACTTGAGGAACATCTTGCACCAAAGGCCGTAGTGCTTTGGGGTTTCATACCGCCCCGCCAAGGCTTTGCGGAAGGTCTTTGCGTATTTCCCGCAGATAAATCCCACGACCTGATGGTCCTCCGTCTCCGCGACATAGGTGAAGTTGCACTTTTCGATCAGGACCTGGGCATAGTCCCGCAGCAGGATCCAGTCCTTCCCCTCCACCGGGCAGGAAAAGAACCCTTCGTACAGGCAATCCCCGCAGGCAGCCGCGTCTTCTTCTCGGTATGGGCGAACGAAAAACATGGGACACCTCCTCGTATTCATGCAAGTTAGCAAAAGCTAACTACAGTATACCAGGTGAGGTCCTCTTTTGCAATCTGTTTTTTGCCGGCGAAAAGGAAGGGGTCCCCGTGGTCACGGCAGGGAACGGCCGCGGGGGAGCGCCCCCCTCACCGCTCCTCCTCCCGGGCCTGGCGGAGGTAGTCCTGCTCGGGGGTCTTCCGGGTGGGCACGAAGTTCAGGGCGGGGGACTTCTTCTTCCCCTGGCTGCGGGCGTAGAAGTAGCCGCACACGGAGAACACCAGGGCCCCCAGGAAGTTCACGAAGAGGTCCTTCATGGTGTCGATGATGCCGATGTCCAGGTAGCCGTTCAGCCCCAGGCTGCTGCCGTTGACGGCGGTGTCCTGGATGTTGTGGATGGTGACCACCTGGTTGGAGTGGGTGGGGTCCAGGGTCACCGAGTGGATGGTGTGGATGATGGTGTCCTTCTGCATGTCCGTGCCGAAGAAGGCGTCCATGAAGAACTCAAAGAACTCCCACAGCACCCCGATGGTCATGGAGAAGCAGAAGGCCAGCAGGGCCAGGAAGAAGGGGGAGAGCTGAAAGACGATCTTGTCGTTGTCGTTGAGCAGGATCACCATGGACAGCCCCACCGCCGCGGCCAGAAAGCCGTTGAGGGTGTGGAGCATGGTGTCCCAGTTGGGGACCACCACGTAGAAGGCGTTGACCTCCCCCAGGATCTCCGCGGCGAAGATGAAGCAGAGGATGGTGATCTCCAGGGGCGGGGGCAGCTCCACCCGGAGCTTGACCTGGAGGACGCTGGGCAGATAGAGCAGGGCCAGGGCCAGCAGGCAGAAGAAGGCGCTCTCGTAGCCCCCCCGCATCAGCTGCCGGACCAGGGCCACCACGATGAGCACCCGCAGCACGGAGAAGACCAGGAAGGAGCTCTTGTGCTCCCGCAGCTCCCGGCGCAGGGCCTGGCGGAAGGTTTTGCGGCTCCACCGCCGCTCCTCGGGGGTGGGCCTGTGGGTCTGTCTGGACATAGGGGTGCCTCCTTTACTTTCCCACGCAGAACCGGTCGAAGATCCGCTGGGTGATGTCCTCCCGCAGGGTTTTGCCGGTGAGCTCCCCCAGGGCGGTCATGGCCTCCTCCACGTCGGTGAGCAGGGCGTCGGGGGTGACCCCGGCCTCCAGGGCGGCGGCGGCCCGCTGGACAGCGGCCAGGGCCCGCTCCGCGGCCTGGGTCTGCCGGTGGTTGGTGAGCAGAGCCCCGGCGGCCTCCGCCTGGGCCTGGGGGAGCAGGGCCTGGGCCCGGCGGACCAGCTCGGCCTCCAGCCCGTCCAGCCCCAGGCCGGCCTTGGCGCTGAGGGAGACTACCGAGAGGCCGTGCCCCCCGCCCTGGGCCGGGAGGGCGGGGCAGGCGTAGCCGGGCAGGTCGGCCTTGTTCACGGCCAGGATGGTGTCCCCCTGGGCCAGGGCCTGGGCCAGCAGGGCCTCGTCCTCCCCGTCGGGGGGGCGGGTGCCGTCCCGCACCAGGAGGATCAGCTGGGCCTGGTCCAGGGCCTGGCGGCTCCGGGCCACCCCCAGCTGCTCGATGGGGTCGTCGCTGTCCCGCAGGCCGGCGGTGTCCACCAGGCGGAAGGGGAGGCCCTCCAGCTCCACCTTGACCTCCAGGGTGTCCCGGGTGGTGCCGGGGATGG
Organism: Candidatus Evtepia faecavium; assembly: GCA_019115545.1. Taxonomy (GTDB): domain Bacteria; phylum Bacillota; class Clostridia; order Oscillospirales; family Oscillospiraceae; genus Evtepia; species Evtepia faecavium. The sequence continues at coordinate 1,968 of DXDK01000012.1, read as the reverse complement.
GGGTGACGATGGCCCGCTCATACCCCGCCAGGGCGTTGAGGAGGGAGGACTTGCCGGCGTTGGGCCGGCCGATGAGGGCGCAGGTGATCCCCCGGGCCAGCAGCTGTCCCCGGCGGCCGGTGGCCGCCAGGGCCCGGAGGGCCTCGGCCTGGGCGGCCAGGTCCCGGCGGAGGGTCTCGGTCTGGAAGGGGTCCAGGTCCTCGTCGGGGTAGTCCAGCACGGCGCAGAAGTGGGCCATGATGTCGGTGAGGGCGGAGTAGATCCCCTCCACCCGCCGGGAGAGGGCCCCGGTGAGCTGGCCGGCGGCCTGGCGGGCGGCGGCGGGGCTGTCGGCGTCGATGAGGTCCATGACGGCCTCGGCCTGGGCCAGGTCCAGCTTGCCGTTGAGAAAGGCCCGCTGGGTGAACTCCCCCGGCCGGGCCGGCCGGGCCCCGGCGGCGTAGAGGGCCTCCAGGGCCAGGGAGAGGACCATGGGGGAGCCGTGGCATTGCAGCTCGGCGGTGTCCTCCCCGGTGTAGCTGTGGGGGGCGCGGCTGACGAAGGCCAGGCCGGTGTCGATGGGCCGGCCGGCCCGGTCCAGCACGGTGCCGTAGAGCAGCTGCCGGTCCGGGGCCTGGTCCAGGGGGACCTTCCCCACCGGGCGGAAGACCTGGGCGGCGGCCCCCCCGGCCCCGGGGCCGGAGAGGCGGAGGATCCCCACCCCTCCCGGGCCCGGGGGGGTGGCGATGGCGGCGATGAGTTCGGGCATGGAGGACCTCCTTCCCGGTGGAAAACTTTGGCGAATCCACCGCGAAAATTTCCTTGACAGGAATTTTTGACCACCAAAACAGGGGCGCCTGTCCCCACCCCTGGTGTGGATAAGTCTGTGGACAATGGGGAAAACCTTTGAAACGCCTCCCTTTCCCCGTTGGCGGGGGGTGCACTCAAGGGCAGATTTTCCTGCAAAACCCCCGGAAAACCCCCTTGTCAGAACGCACAAAGGGGAAAGGCCCCTGTAAAAATGACGAAATGGGGAAACCGGGGGCGGCAATCCCCTTTTCCACCCTGGCCCCGGGGAAAAACCTGTGGTACAATGGGGAAAAATCCATGGAAAGGGGCGGTTTTTGTGGAAAACATCGTCTATGGAACCTCGGTGACCCCCGAGGAGTACAACCGGCTGCGCATGGCGGTGGGGTGGTACGAGCTCTCCCCCCGGCAGGCCCGGGATGGGCTGGCCCACACCCCCTTCGTCGCCTGCGCCCGGGTGGACGGGGTGTGCGTGGCCATGGGGCGGGCCCTGTTTGACTTCGGCTACACCGTCTACCTGGGGGACGTGGTGGTGGACCCCGCCTGGCAGAGGCGGGGGATCGGCCGGCGGATCGTGGAAAACCTCTGCCAGGCGGTGCTGGACGCCGCCGACCCGGGGGACACGCTGATGTTCTTCCTCAGCGCGGCCCGGGGGAAGGAGCCTTTTTACGAAAAGCTGGGCTTTGAGGTCAACCCCAACGCCACCGCCGGCAGCGGGATGCGCAAAACGGTAACCAAAGCATAACACGGGAGGAAACAAAAGGGAAGCCCCTGGGGGGCTTCCCTTTTCTGTTGGCTCTGGCCGGCCGGTACCGGCAGGTGGTTCTGGTAGGACCGTCGCAGGTGGGAACCTGCGAGGTGGGGCCGGGGGCCCGCCCCCGTTGGTACGGACCCTACGGGTGGTCCAGGCTTTTACCGGCCTCGGGGCGCAGCGCCCCGGGGGGTGCCTGCCGGCGGCCTCCATTTCTCGTGTGAGAAATGGAGGAAAGAACACCAGGGAGGAGGAGTTTCCTCCTCCCTGGACCCACCTTCTCTGGTTTTTGGAAACCGGGGAAGGTGGGCTCTTCTTTTTCCTACAAACTTTGGACCGACGCCCGTAACGGCCCGCCCCCCGGCTGGGCGGGCTGGGGCAGGCGTTTCGTACAAACGGGATAAGGGCGATTGCCCTGCCACGTCCAGCGG
>DXDK01000062.1 GCA_019115545.1 Candidatus Evtepia faecavium | reverse complement strand
CCAGGAAAATCCAGCCAAAAAATATTCTCTCAAAAAGAAAGTCCCCAAATCAGGGTCCGTACATGGGCCACAATAAAACCCACGACCGCCCCGCTGCGTCTCCCACCCCAAAACAGAGCGAGCGAGCAGCGAGCGGCCATGAAAAGGGGTGCAGGGGGAACCCCTGCGATTCTTTCCCCCTGCTTTCTTATAAAGAAAGCAGGGCCCCCGCCGGGTAGGCGCCCCCCCGGGGCGCTGCGCCCCGAGGCGGGTAAGAGCCCCCACCACCCGTAGGGTACGTACTACAGGGGCCAGGCCCCCGGCCCACCTGAGCGGGCTGGGGGAGCCTTTGGCACTTGACCACCGCCACCGTGTGACTCCCACAAGTGGACAAGTGAGGCGCAAACCCTTGGGGCTCAAGGGGTTTCTCTCTCGTCCAGGGTGGGCAAGAGAGAAAGTTTACCCCTCTCACAGATCTAGATATCTCAGAAAGTATCCTTTCTGATGGTGTCCGGCCAAAGTCAAGAACCCCCTCTCTTGACCAGGTGGGTTTCTCTCTCGTCCACCCTGGTCAAATGCCGAATCCCTTGGGGCGCAAGGGATACAGCCTCACTTGTCCATCTTCCCGAGTCAGACGGTGATGGCCTCTTGGGTCCAGGGGGTGGGGCGGCACAAAACAAAACCCCCCGTCCGGCGGTGTGCCAGACAGGGGGTTCGTTTCCTGGTGGGCCTGGGGTCAGAGGGTGGTGTCCAGGTCCACCAGGATGTTGTCGGTGCCGTTCTCCTCGAACTCGGTGATATACGCCTCGATCCGGTGGGCCAGCTCGGCGTAGTTGCTCTCGTCGATGGGGGCGTCGTTCATGTCCCGGCGGGCCAGGTCCTCGGCCAGGATGTCAAAGAAGACGTTGTTCTCGTACTCCATGATGGCCTCGTGGATGCCTCCCTCCACAAAGGCCCGGGAGGGGATGGTCTGGCCCCGGTAGGTCTCCGCCAGGATTCCCATGCCCTCTTGCCGGGCTTTGTCAAAGAGCAGGCTCTCCACGTGGTCGTAGTCCTGGAACCGGTCCTCCCCCCGGGTGGAGTTGAGGATCCAGTTGCCGATATAGACCATGTCCAGCAGACGCCGGAATTCCTTTTTGCTCAGTTCCAGCTGCATACCTTGACCTCCTCGCTGTGCAATGAAACCATGGGTCTTTTCTATTCTAAGCGATGCCGGGGGAATGGGTGTCTCCGGCAGGTGGTCCATCCGGGCAGGGGGAAGACCCCACTGGGCGGAAGGCGCGGCAGCCGCCGCAGGGAGGCAGCAGGACCGCTGCCCTCCGTTAGACCATATTATAGTGTTCCCTGGGACGATTGTCAAAGGCGGAAAGGGGCAAATCTCCACGAAATCCGGCCCTGGCGGCCCTCTTTTCTCGACAGAAGGCCCCCGGGAGGGGCGGGGGAAGGCTTTACAATCGGGCGGAAATCGGGTATAATAACTTGCCTTGTGCGAACATCAACATAAAGGAATGTGCTGTGTATTCTATGGAAAAACCAGTGATTATATCCATCCGGGGCACCCAGACCCTGGAGGAGGGCGCGGAAGATGTCATGGAGCTGGTGACCCAGGGGGTCCTGCGCCAGGAGGAGGGGGAGGCATTCTCCCTGTCCTATGTGGAGAGCGAGCTTACCGGGCTGGAGGGCACCACCACCACCTTCCACATCCGCCCGGGACAGATCACCCTCCACCGGGAGGGGACCCTCAACTCCGAGATGATCTTCCAGGAGGGGCAGAAGCACTTCTCCCTGTACGAGACCCCCTACGGCGGCCTCATGCTGGGGGTGAACACCCACCGGGCCAAGGCCCGGTTCGGGGCGGCGGGGGGCAGCCTGTCCATCCGCTATGCCCTGGAGGTGGACAGCCAGCCCATCGGGGAGAACGCCTTTGAGATCCAGGTGACGGAGCCCCAGCTCACCTCCCCCGCCCCGGGCCAGTGACCCGAGAGATTTGAGAAAACGAGGACGGAACGATATGGCGAACATGATTCAATACGCGAAGGACCAGGTCAGCGGGGTGATCGCCCGGGCCTATGCAGCCGCCGCCCAGGCCGGGGCCCTCCCCGGCGGGGTGGCGGTGAAGGGCTCGGTGGAGATCCCCAAGGACCCCAAGAACGGGGACTATGCCGCCTCCTTCGCCATGGCGGGGGCCAAGGCCATGAAGATGGCCCCCCGGGCCATCGCCCAGGCCCTGGCCGACCACATGGACCTCACCGACACCCCCTTCGCCTCGGTGGAGATCGCCGGGCCGGGCTTTCTCAACTTCCGCCTGGGCCACCGGTGGTACGGCCGGGTCCTGGCGGAGATCGAGGCCGAAGGTCCCCTCTACGGCCAGAGCCAGGAGGGGAAGGGGGAGAAGGTGATGGTGGAGTTCGTCTCCGCCAACCCCACCGGCCCCATGCACATGGGCAACGCCCGGGGGGGCGTGCTGGGGGACACCCTGGCCAACGTCCTGCGCCGGGACGGGTACGACACCTGGAAGGAATTCTACGTCAACGACGCCGGCAACCAGATCAACAAGTTCGCCCTCTCCCTCCAGGCCCGGTACCTCCAGATTGTCCTGGGGGAGGACCAGGTCCCCTTCCCCGAGGACGGCTACCAGGGGGAGGACATCAAGCAGCTGGCCCGGGCCTTCCACGCCCAGCACGGGGACAGCTACCGGGACGTGCCGGAGGAGAAGCGCCTGGCCGACCTGGCCGCCTTCGGCCTGGAGCGGAACATCCCCAAGATGAAGGAGGACCTGCGCCAGTACGGCATCGAGTATGACCAGTGGTTCTTTGAGTCCTCCCTGCACACCTCCGGCTTTGTGGCCGAGACGGTGGACCTGCTGGCCCAGAAGGGCTGGACCTATGAGAAGGACGGCGCCCTGTGGCTGAAGACCGCCCAGCTTCTCCGCCAGAAGTACCTGGCCGAGGGGAAGAGCGAGAAGCAGGTGGACAAGCTGGACCTGAAGGACGACGTCCTCCGCCGGGCCAATGGGTTCTACACCTACTTCGCCGCCGACATCGCCTACCACCGCAACAAGCTGGAGGTCCGGGGCTTTGCCAAGAGCATCGACGTGTGGGGGGCCGACCACCACGGCCACGTGGCCCGGCTCCAGGCCGCCCTGGACGGGCTGGGGCTGGACGGCTCCCACCGCCTGGTGGTGGTGCTGATGCAGCTGGTGAACCTCCTCCAGGACGGCCAGCCGGTGCGGATGTCCAAGCGCTCCGGCAAGGCCATCGCCCTCCACGACCTGCTGGACGAGGTGAGCGTGGACGCCGCCCGGTACTTCTTCAACTCCCGGGCGGCCACCAGCCCCGTGGACTTTGACCTGGGCCTGGCGGTGCGGGAGGACAGCGAGAACCCCGTCTACTACGTCCAGTACGCCCACGCCCGGATCTGCACCCTGGTCTCCCGCCTGGCCCAGGAGGGCCACGCCGTCCCCGCCGCCGGGGACATTCGGGCCGACCTGCTGGCCTCGGAGGAGGAGACCGCCCTCATCCGGGCCCTGGCCAAGTTCCCCGAGGAGATCCACGCCGCCGCCCGGGACTATGACCCCTCCCGGATCAACCGCTACCTCACCGACCTTGCCGGGGACTTCCACCGCTTCTACGGCGCCTGCCGGATCAAGGGGGAGGAACCGGGGCTGCTGCAGGCCCGGCTGAAGCTGGCCGACAGCGTCCGGGCGGTCCTGGCCAACGGCCTTGGGCTGCTGGGGGTCACCGCCCCGGAAAAAATGTAAAGAGAGAAAAAACCGCCTCCTTTTCCACCCCTGCGCACCATAGGAGGTGGCGGAAAAGGAGGCCTTCCATGCCATGAAAAAAACCGTTCTGGACAGCTTGGTCATCGGCTTTGCCCTGTTTTCCATGTTCTTCGGGGCGGGGAACGTGATCTTCCCCCCCTACCTGGGGCTGGAGTCCGGCCCCCACTGGGTGGCGGGGTTTGTGAGCTACTTCATCGCCGACATCGGCCTGGCCCTGCTGTCCATGTTTGCCATCGTCCGCCAGGGCACCCCCGGGCGGATCACCGCCCCCATCGGGAAGGTGCCCTCCACCATCCTCATGTGTGCCGTGGTGCTGTGCATCGGGCCCATGCTGGCCATCCCCCGGACGGCGGCCACCACCTATGAGACCTCCCTTCAGCCCCTGCTGCCTGGGGTGAGCCCGGTGGTCTTCTCCATCGTGTTCTTCCTGGTGGTCTTCCTGCTGTGCGTGCGGGAGACGGCGGTGGTGGACATCGTGGGGAAGATCCTCACCCCCGCCCTGCTGGCGGGGCTGCTGGTGCTCATCATCGTGGGGGTGGTCCACCCCCTGGGCCCGGTGGGGGAGGTCCCCCTGGTGGAGAACGTGGCCGCCACCGGCATCGAGGCCGGGTACCAGACCATGGACGTGCTGGCCACCCTCCTCTTCGGGTACATCATCCTGAAAAGCGCCCTGGAAAAGGGGCACAGCACCCCCGCCGCCCAGGCCAAGGTGGTCTCCGGCGCCAGCCTGGTGGCCGGGGCGGGGCTGCTGGTGGTCTACCTGGGGCTGACCTATCTGGGGGCCACCACCGCCCAGTTCTTTGACATCACCGTGGACCGGACCTTCCTGGTGACCTATCTGGTCCAGGGCCTGCTGGGCCGGGCGGGGATCATCATCTTCGCCATCGTGGTGGCCCTGGCCTGCCTCACCACCGCCGTGGGGCTGGTGAGCGCCTGCTCGGCCTATTTCGCGGGGCTCACCAAGGGGGTGCTGTCCTACCGGAAGGCGGTGGTGCTCATCTGCCTGTTCAGCGCGGTGGTGTCCAACTTCGGCATCAACGAGATCATCGCCATCGCCACCCCCATCCTCAGCGTGGTCTATCCCCCCACCCTGGCGCTGATCATCCTGGCCTTCTGCGGCCGGCGGGTGACCGCCCGGAAGTGGGCGGTGCGCCTGGCCGCCCTGGGGGCCCTGGCGGTGAGCCTGCTGGAGGTCATCGCCTCCTACACCGGGCTGGAGCTGGCCTTCCTGGCCCAGCTGCCCCTGGCCGACCTGGGCTTCGGCTGGGTGGTCCCCGCGGCTGTCTGCGGGGTGATCGGGGCCTTCCTCCCGGGAAGGACCCCGGAGGCGGCGGAGGAACTGCCGCCGGGATAAGGGAAACAACGCCACCCAAAAAACAGCCGCCCGGCAGAGGCATCCCATGCCTCTGCCGGGTTTTTGCTGCCCTGAAAAAATTTCCCCTCCATGTATAACCCGCCCTAAGGCGGAGAAGAATAGAAGCAGACCTTCCCCGGTGGAAGGACGGGAACATTCACAATCGCATGGAGGGTTTTCCTGATGAGACAAAAACCGTCGCAGCACAAGCTGGGCGACTTTCTGGAGGGCAAGGGCTTCTACATAGTCCTGTTCCTCTGCGTCGCCGCCATTGGAATTTCGGGCTATTTCTTGTTCCGGGGGCTCTTTGTCCAGCCGGAGGGGTTCGGGTCGGAGAGCCTGTCCGCCGTCAGCGGCCAGGCGGAGATGACCCAGGAGGACGCCGCCGGCGCGGCCGCCGGGGAGACGGACCCCTCCCCCGGGGAGGAGGGCACCGCCGCCGCCCTCCCCCAGAGGGAGGAGGAGACCGCCTCCCCGGGGGACACCGGGGAGGCCCAGGCAGAGCAGCCCGAGGAGGAGGCAGCCGCTTCCTCCGGCTACGTTTGGCCCGTGGAGGGCAGCGTGGATCGGGACTTCAGCCTGGAGGTCTTCGCCTATGACGAGACCATGGGGGACTGGCGCACCCACGAGGGGATCGACATCGCCGCCGAGATCGGCGCCCCGGTGGCCGCCTGCGCCAAGGGGACCGTCACCGACGTGTCCACCGACGACATGATGGGGGTCACCATCACCGTGGACCACGGGGGCGGCATGGAGAGCCTCTACGCCAACCTGGCCGAGTCGGTGAACGTCCAGCCCGGCACGGAGGTGGAGGCCGGCACGGTGCTGGGGGCCGTGGGCACCAGCGCCATCGCCGAGAGCGCCTCCCCCAGCCACCTCCACTTCGCCCTGCGGGAGTACGGGGTGATGATCGACCCCTTGAACTATCTCCACTGAAACACCAACGGAAAACCGGGAGACCGCGCCTCAGCGGTCTCCCGGTTTCTTGTCGGGGTAGCCTCCGTGCTCCCGGCGGTACGCCGTGGGCAGCACCTGGAAGTGGTCCCGAAAGACTTTGGAGAACTTGCTCTGGTTCTTGTACCCCACCTGCTGGGCGATGTCCCCCACGCTCCGGTCGGTCTCCCGGAGGAGGCGGGCGGCATCCTCCATCCGGTGGCGCTTCATGTGGGAGGCGATGGGCTCCCCGTACACCGCCTTGAACACCGACTTCAGGGTGGAGGCGTTCATGTGGTGCGCCCGGGCCAGGGCCTCGATGGTGACCCGCCGGTCCGGATGGGCCATGAGCTGGTCGTGGATGGCCCGGATCACCTCCACCTGCTGGGAGAGGTAGGCCTGGGGCACCCCCTCCTTGGGGGGCTGGGTCTGGGCCAGGTAGAGGAGGAGCTCCTCCGCCTTTAAGGTGTAGTAAGCGGGGCGGAGGTCTGCCGGCAGGTCATAGAGGGGGCGGAAGATGTGGTCCAGGTCCGCCCGGGCGGGGAGGGCGGCAGGCTTCCCCTGGGGGCAGAACTTCTCCAGCAGCCGGCCAGGGTCTACCCTTCCCAGGGCCAGGGCAGGGGGCAGGTGGGCCTTTAAGGTCTCCACGTCCAGGGAGAGGGAGAACCCCTCGTACCCCTCCAGGGGGAAGCGCAGCAGGGAGCGGGCGCAGCAGGCCATGGGGTGCAGGGCCAGGTCCCCGGGGCCTAAGTAGAGGGTGAGGCCCTCCTGCATCTCCCACCCCACCCGGCCCAGGCGGCAGTGGGTGATCTCCAGCCCGGAGCCCAGGGGGGCGTGGCGGTGGGGAAGGGCCTCCCCCAGCACCCACAGATGGGTGAACACCGCCCCGGGGAAGAGGGGATAGGTCTCCATCCGCCCCCGCCCTTTCCAGCGGGGGTCCGGCCGGTGGTAACGCGCCGCCCCGCCGGGGGAGACCTCCACCAGGGTCCCCGGGGGCACCTCCGCCAGCCGGGCCTCGATGGTCTGGATCCAGTTTGCCTCCATGGCCCGCGCCTCCTTTCCAGGTTTTCTTGGGGGTATTCTATCACACCCCCCGGGGGCGGACAAGGGCCGTTTGGACGGGGCTTTGCTCCATTCGGAAATTCCTTTCCTCCAAACGGAAGGACCGGGGGCAAAGCCGTTGACTTCTCCGGGAAAGGTGCTATCCTGTGTACAGAAACAGTTGAACAAGTGCTCAAACGAAAAACAGAGCCTGTACTTTTGAAAGGAGACCTTCCCATGAAAAAGACCTACAAGATCGACGTGGACTGCGCCAACTGCGCCAACAAGATGGAGGACGCCGCCAACAAGACCCCCGGGGTGAAGGAGGCCGTGGTGAACTTCATGACCCTGAAGATGAACGTGGAGTTCGAGGCCGGCCAGGACCCCAAGGCGGTCATGGAGACCGTCCGGGCCAACTGCAAGAAGGTGGAGGACGACTGCGAGATCTTCCTGTAAGCCCTCCATGCCCGCTCTTTTTCCCCGGCACGCCCTCCTGCCGCCCCTTCGGCAGGGGGGCGTATCCCGCGGGGCATTTCCCAAAGGAGTGTGTGAACATGAACAAGAAACAGAGAACCATGCTCATCCGGATCCTGGCGGCGGCCGCCCTGCTGGTGGCGCTGCATTTCCTGCCCGTCACCGGGGCGGCGCGGTTTTTCGCCTATCTGGTGCCCTACCTGCTGGTGGGCTATGACATCCTGTGCAAGGCCGGCAAGGGCATCTGCAACCGCCAGGTCTTTGACGAATGTTTCCTCATGGCGGTGGCCACGGTGGGGGCCATCGCCCTGGCCCTCTGGGAGGGCAGCGGGGACTATACCGAGGCCATCGCCGTGATGCTCTTTTACCAGGTGGGGGAGTGGTTCCAGTCCTATGCCGTGGGGAAGAGCCGCCGGAACATCAGCGACCTCATGGACATCCGCCCCGACTACGCCAACGTGGAGCGGGAGGGCCAGCTGGTCCAGGTGGACCCCGACGAGGTGACCATCGGCACCGTCCTGGTGGTCCAGCCTGGGGAGAAGGTCCCCATCGACGGGGTGGTGGTGGAGGGGACCTCCACCCTGAACACCGCCGCCCTCACCGGGGAGAGCCTGCCCCGGGACATCCAGCCGGGGGAGGAGATCATCAGCGGCTGCATCAACCTCACCGGCCTGCTGAAGGTCCGCACCACCAAAGCGTTCGGGGCGTCCACGGTGTCCAAGATCCTGGACCTGGTGGAGAACGCCTCCTCCCGGAAGGCCCGGTCGGAGGCCTTCATCTCCCGCTTTGCCCGGGTATACACCCCGGCGGTGTGCGGGGCGGCCCTGGCCCTGGCCATCCTGCCTCCCCTGGTGCGGATGGGGGCCCTCTCCCTGGCCCCCCTTTGGGGGGAGTGGATCTACCGGGCCCTCACCTTCCTGGTGATCAGCTGCCCCTGCGCCCTGGTGATCTCCATCCCGCTGAGCTTCTTCGCCGGCATCGGCGGGGCCAGCAAGGCTGGGGTGCTGGTGAAGGGGTCCAACTACCTGGAGATCCTCTCCCAGACGGACTATGTGGTCTTTGACAAGACGGGCACCCTCACCCAGGGGGTCTTTGACGTGGTGGGCATCCACCACGCCGCCCTGGCCGAGGGGCAGCTCCTGGAATACGCCGCCCTGGCGGAGAGCGCCTCCTCCCACCCCATCAGCAAGAGCCTGCAAAAGGCCTACGGAAAGGAACTGGACCGCAGCCGGGTGGGGGAGATCCAGGAGATCCCCGGCCACGGCGTCCTGGCCCAGGTGGATGGCCATACCGTGGCCGCCGGCAACGACAAGCTCATGGCCCGGCAGGGGGTGGAGAGCATCCCCTGCCACAGCGTGGGCACCGTCATCCACCTGGCGGTGGACGGGGTGTACGCCGGGCACATCCTCATCGCCGACGTGGTGAAGCCCACGGCGAAAGCCGCCATCCAGGCCCTGAAGGCCGCCGGGGTGGAAAAGACCGTCATGCTCACCGGCGACCGGGACCAGGTGGCCCGGCAGGTGGCCGGGGAGTTGGGGGTGGACCAGGTGTACAGCCAGCTCCTCCCCGCCGACAAGGTGGAGAAGGTGGAGCAGCTGCTGGCAGAGAAGCCGCCGAAAAAGAAGCTGGCCTTCGTGGGGGACGGCATCAACGACGCCCCCGTCCTCTCCCGGGCGGACATCGGCATCGCCATGGGGGCCATGGGCTCCGACGCCGCCATCGAGGCCGCCGACGTGGTCCTCATGGACGACGACCCCATGCAGATCCCCAAGGCCATCCGAATCTCGAAAAAATGCCTGGGCATTGTCTACCAGAACATCGTCTTTGCCATCGGGGTCAAGGGAATCTGCCTGGTGCTGGGGGCCCTGGGCATCGCCAACATGTGGCTGGCCATCTTTGCCGACGTGGGGGTGATGATCCTGGCCGTTCTCAACGCCATCCGGGCCCTGTTTGTGAAAAACCTGTAAGCCCCCTGGGAGAAAAAACGCCCGCCGGCGCGGTTCTTTGGGACCGTGCCGGCGGGGTTTTTGCGTCTTCAGGGTTTGGGGGGGGCGTCTGTTTGGGCCTGGGCCTTTTTCCGGGCGATTTGGGCTTCGGCCTCTGCCTCGGCCCAGAGGAGGAACTCCAAGCTGTCGGTGTCGTGGAGGGGGTTGATCCGGGGCTCCTCGTCCTCCGGGGGGGCTTCCTCCTCCTGGGGCAGCAGGCCCAGGGAGAGCAGGTCAAAGTCGTCCATGGAGGACAGGCCGCCGGGCTTCTGGTCCTCGGGGTGGTTGGGCATGGGAAACACCTCCTGGGTGGGTTTGGTCTGGGGGTATTGTACCACAATGGAGGGGGTTTGGCTAGAGCTCAAAAATAGAACAACTCCTCAAACTTTTTATCTAGGGCGATGCACAACACCAGGGCCAGCTTGGCGGTGGGGTTGAACTGCCCCGTCTCGATGGAGCTGATGGTGTTCCGGGATACCCCCACCAGCTCTGCCAGCTGGGTTTGGGAGAGCTTTTTCTCCGCCCGGGCCTCCTTCAGGCGGTTTTTTAGGATGAGCTGGTCGTTCATGCTAACAGATGCCGGCAGAAGATAAAAACGCAAAGAGCGGTGATGACCATCAGAAGAATCCCCCAGACCAAATGCTTTTTCTGCCGCAGCTGGCTCCATTCATAGAGACAGCTCAGACCGCCTTGGCAGCAAAAAAGGGCGAGGATGTCTGCCGGGTACTGATCTTTCCAGATCCTCAGCATCATGAAGAAAAACCCCAGCACCACCACCCCGCCCAGGGAGAAGGCGTCCCGGCGGATGCGGATGGTTTTTTCCCGCTCGTCCCCAAAGCGGTTTTCCTGTTTGTGTTTGGAGAGGATTTCGTCTTTGTCCATGGCCTGTGGGCCTCCTTTCTGGTTTGCCAAGTTTACTTGGTATGTTCAGCATAGCATTGCCAAGTGTTCTTGTCAAGAGATTTTGCAAAGTTTTCTTGGCAAAAGGCGGGAGGCAGGCCGTTTTCTCCCCGGAAGAAGGGGGATTCTGCTGAAAATTTTGCCATTTTTCCGGGGATTTCGTGAAAAAAGAACCGCCTTTCCCCTTGACAACGGGAAGAAAATACAATACCATAAGAGCACCAGAAGATAGAGGCGCGTCTCGCCAAGAGTACCCGGAACCAATGCCGTGCAGGGCAGGCCCGGGAAAAGGGGCAGACGCCGAAGGCGGTCCCCGCTGCAAAGGGAACTGGCCTGGGCGGACAAACTAAGAGTTGTCCGACTGTCGCAAATGGTACGATTTGCGGAGGGCTATCACTTGATATCGCAACCTCGGCCTCCTGTGGGAGCCGTGGTGTTTTGGAAGTTATCAAGCAGCTATCCCCGCATAGCTTGCTTGATTTTTTTGTTGCCTTTTTCGGCCGCAGGGAGATCGGGCAGGACAATTCTTATGCAGGAGGAACCTACCATGAAGAACAGCACCCCCATTTTCCGCGGCATTGCCACCGCCCTGATCACCCCCCTCACCGCCGACGGCATCGACTATGCCCAGTTCGGTAAGCTCATTGACTGGCAGATCGACCAGGGGATCAACGCCCTGGTGATCTGCGGCACCACCGGAGAGAGCTCCACCCTCAGCGACGCCGAGCACCGCCGGGCCATCGCCTTCGCCTGCGAGCGGGTGAACGGCCGGGTGCCCGTCATCGCCGGCACCGGCTCCAACGAGACCGCCTACGCCGTGGAGCTCACCAAGAGCGCCTGCGCCGACGGGGCGGACGCCGTTCTGGTGGTCACCCCCTATTACAACAAGACCACCCAGAACGGCCTGGTGGCCATGTACAACACCATCGCCGACGCCAGTACCAAGCCGGTGATCCTGTACAACGTCCCCTCCCGCACGGGCATCGGCATCCAGCCGGAGACCTATGTGAAGCTGGCCCAGCACCCCAACATCGCCGCCATCAAGGAGGCCAACAGCGACATCTCCAAGATCGTGGAGACCTTCGCCCTGGTGGGGGACCAGCTGGACATCTACTCCGGCAACGACGACCAGATCGTCCCCATCCTCTCCATGGGGGGCCAGGGGTGCATCTCCGTGCTCTCCAACGTGGTGCCCCGGGAGACGGTGGCCATCACCGACCAGTTCTTCGCCGGGAACGTGGCGGAGGCCGCCCGGCTGCAGTGTCAGTTCATGCCCCTGATCCGCTCCCTGTTCTGCGAGAGCAACCCCATCCCCGTGAAGGCCGCCATGGCCGCCCTGGGCTTCTGTGAGAACTACCTCCGCCTGCCCCTGGTGCCCATGGAGCAGGACCACTACGAGACCATGCTCCAGCGGATGCGGGAGCTGGGCCTGCAGGTCTGAGAAAGGACGGCACGCCCTATGAATATCATCGTCAACGGCGCCTTGGGCCGGATGGGCCAGGAGGTCTGCCGCCTGATCCAGGAGGAGGGCCACACCCTGGCCGCCCGGGTGGACCGGTCCGGCGCCGACGGGTGCTATGCCCACCTGGCCGACTACACCGGCCCGGCGGATGTGGTCATCGACTTTTCCAACCACGCCTGCGCGGGGGAGCTCATGGCCTACTGCGTGGGGCGGAACCTCCCCCTGGTGGCTGCCACCACCGGGTACACGGAGGAGGAGTTCCAGGCCATCCGGGCCGGGGCGGAGAAGGTCCCGGTGTTCCAGTCCTACAACATGTCCATCGGGGTGGCCCTGCTGGCCCGGCTGGTGGGCCAGGCGGCGGCCATCTTCGGCGGCTGCGACGTGGAGATCGTGGAGGCCCACCACAACCGGAAGGCCGACGCCCCCAGCGGCACCGCCCTTCTCCTGGCCGACGCGGTGAAGGCCCACCGGCCGGACGCGGAGTATGTCTTTGGCCGCCACGGCCAGCACAAGCGCCAGCCCAACGAGATTGGCATCCACTCCCTGCGGATGGGCAACGTGGTGGGGGAGCACGAGGTGATCTTCGCCACCGACAGCCAGACCATCACCCTGAAGCACCAGGCCCACGACCGGGCCCTCTTCGCCGAGGGGGCCCTCACCGCGGCGGAGTTCCTGGTGGGCAAGCCCGCGGGGCTGTACCATATGGACGACCTGCTGGGGTGAGCATTTTGGGCGGGGCACCCGGCGCTGCCGGCTGCGGCCGCCCATCCCATAGAGAATGAGGAATGAACGATGCTACTATACGACAACCTTTCCGTGAACCCCCAGGGCCACCTGACGGTGGGCGGGGTGGACACGGTGGACTTAGCCCGTGAATTTGGCGCCCCCCTGTACGTGGTGGACGAGGACCGGGTCCGGGCCAACTGCCGGACCTATGTCCAGGCCCTGGGGGCGGCCATGCCCCAGGGGTCCATGCCCCTCTTCGCCGGGAAGGCCCTGTGCTTCAAGGGCCTCTACCCCGTGCTGGAGGAGGAGGGCATGGGGGCCGACGTGGTCTCCCCCGGGGAGATCTACACCGCCCTGGCGGGGGGCTTTCCCCCGGAGAGGCTCTACTTCCACGGCAACAACAAGACCGATGAGGACATCGCCTATGCCCTGGACAGCGGGGTGGGGTGCTTCATCGTGGACAACCCCTGGGAGCTGGACCGGCTGGACGCGGCCGCCGGGGAGCGGGGCATCCGCCAGCGGGTCCTCCTCCGGGTGACCCCGGGGATCGACCCCCACACCCTCCAGGCCATCAACACCGGGCGGATCGACTGCCAGTTCGGCGTGCCCATCGAGACCGGCCAGGCCGCCCGGTTCGTGGCGGCGGCCCTGGAGAAGCCCCACCTGGACGTGGAGGGCTTCCACAGCCACATCGGCTCCCAGATCTTCGAGGCCGAGCCCTTCTGTGACGCGGTGGACATCCTCCTGGACTTTGCCCAGGCCATGCGCCAGGCCCAAGGCTTCGTGGCCCGCACCCTGAACCTGGGGGGCGGCTTCGGGGTGCGGTATGTGGACAGCGACCCCGCCGTGGACATCCCCGGCAACATCCGGGCCCTGGCGGAGCACCTGAAACAGGGGTGCGCCGCCAAGGATTACCCCGTGCCCCGGATCCTCCTGGAGCCCGGCCGGAGCATTGTGGCCGACGCCGCCCTCACCCTCTATGAGGTGGGGGGCGTGAAGACCATCGAGGGTTACCGCAGCTACGTCACCGTCAACGGCGGCATGACGGACAACCCCCGCTATGCCCTCTACCGCTCCCCCTATACCGTCCTCCCCGCCAGCCGGATGGAGGAGGAGCGGGACTTCCTCTGCTCCCTGGCCGGCCGCTGCTGTGAGAGCGGCGATTTGATCCAGGAGAACATCACCCTCCCCCAGCCCCGGCCGGGGGACTTGCTGGCGGTGCTCACCACGGGGGCGTATACCTTCTCCATGGCCTCCAACTACAACCGCCTCTGCCGCCCGGCCCTGGTGATGGTCCGGGGCGGCCAGGCCCGCCTGGCGGTGCGCCGGCAGACCTTTGCGGATCTGACGGCCTGCGATCTGTAAGCGGCCCCCTCTTGCGCAGGGCAAAAAAGATTGGTATGCTGTAAGCATACCAATCTTTTTTTTGCGAAGGAGGAAGCGCCATGGAGATTCGTCGTGCCACGTTACAGGACGCCCCGGGGGTGTATGCCTGCTGTGTGGCGGCCTTCAAAGACTACATCCCCCTCATCGGCCAGACCCCGGGGCCGATGAAGGAGGACTACTGCCAGGCCCTGGACCGCCACCACCTCTTCGTGGCGGCGGAGGGGGACCGGGTGCTGGGGTACCTTCTGGTGAAGGACGGCGACGGGGACTTCATGTGGATGGACGTCCTGGCTGCCGAGCCCAAGGGCACCGGGGTGGGCCGGGCCCTGCTGGCCTTCTGCGAGGACTTCATCCGGGCCCAGGGCAAGCACCAGTGCCGGCTGTACACCCATGTGAAGTACGTCCGCAGCCAGCAGATCTACCTCCGCCAGGGATACGAGATTTACGCCCGGATCCAGGAGGACGGCTTTGACCGGTACTATATGAAAAAAGACCTGTGACACCACCAGCCCGACCGGGGCCCATGGGTCCGGCCGGGCTGGCGGTGTCTAGAGAAGGTTGGAGAGAAGGGCAATGGATCAAGTGGTGCTCTCTGCCTCCCGCACTGGCAGGGGGGCGGGGGAGGCGGTGACCCGCTTGAGCAGGACAAGGCCCACCAGGCAGCTGAGCCCCTCGCCCACCAGGGCGGCCAGCCAGATCCCCTGGCCGCCGGTGAGGTGGGACAGGGCCAGGATGGACAGGGGCAGCAGGGCAAACCCCCGGCCCAGGGAGAGCAGGCAGGAGGCCCGGCCGTGGCCCAGGGCGGTGAAGAAGCCCGCCAGGAGGATGTTGATCCCCGCCAGGAGGTAGGACAGGGCGTACTGCCGCAAGGCGGACACCGCCTGGTGGAACAGGGGGCTGTCCGGGCTGAGGAGAACGGCGGCGAAGTTCTGGGGGAAGAGGAGGCAGGCGGCCACGATGAGGGCCTCCGCCCCCACCACCAGCACCAGGCTGCGGAGGAAGTAGAAGCGAATGGCCTTCTGGTCCCCTTTGCCCACGGCCACGCTTACCAGGGGCATCATCCCCTGGGCGATGCCCTGCATCACCATGAACACCAGCAGGCTCAGGTAGGAGATGACGGGGTAGATGGTCTGGTAACTCTCCCCGAAGAAGAGGAAGATCAGGTTGTTGTACAGCACCGTGAGGAAACCCAGCATGAACTCAATGGAGCAGTCCGCCACCCCCAGGGGGAGGGAACGCAGCAGGGTTTTCAGCCGGAAGGGGAATCTTCGGAACTTCAGGTCGGATTTCTTCCCCAGGAAATAGGCCAGGAACACCAGCAGGCTGCACAGCTGGGCCAGGCCGGTGGCCAGGGCGCTCCCCGCCACCCCCCAGTGGAAGTGGAAGATGAACACATAGGCCAGGCCCACGTGGACCACGGCGGCCACGGCCACCCCCACGGTGGCCAGGATGGGGCTGTCGTCCACCTTCACCATGACCTCCAGGCAGTAGGAGAGGATGAAGCAGACGGAGAAAAGGGAGACGATCCGCAGGTAGATGACGGCGTTCTCCAGGGTCTGGGGGCCGGCCCCCAGGAAGAGGGCCAGCTCCTCGGCGAAGAAGAGCACCCCCACGGTGATGGCGGCGGAGAGCACGGCCATCACCACCACGGTCTGGGTGAAGATCTCCTCGGCCTCCTTCTTCTTCCCCCGGCCCAGGGCGAAGGCGCACAGGGTGGAGGCCCCCATGGACAGGAGAATGGACAGCCCCGAGAGGACGTTGATGAAGGGCAGGGAGATGTTCACCGAGGTCAGGGCGGACTCGCTCACCCCGTGGGAGACCAGGATGCCGTCGATCACCGTGTACAGGGAGAAGAGCACCATGGCCGAGGCGGCGGGAATGACATAGCGCAGCAGCTGCTTCCAGCTGGGCGCGGCGGTGGTTGCGGATAACATGGGAATACACCTCGTCTCAAATTTGCCTTGCGGCGGGGTTGTTTGTTTGCTATACTAAGGATAAACTATGGAGTTACCCCAGAGTCAAGGGGGTGGCGAAAAAATTTTTTCAGGGGGCCGGGCCATGGAAAAGCACTATTTCAAAACCGCGGAGTTCGCCGCCCTGTGCGGGGTGAAGAAGGACACCCTCCTCCACTACGACCACATCGGCCTGCTGAAGCCCCAGTGGGTGGGGGAGAACGGCTACCGCTACTACGCCGCCCAGCAGCTGCGGACCTATGACCTCATCGCCGTGCTCCGGCGGCTGGGAACCCCCTTGGCGGAGATCCGGGACTACCTCACCCGCCGCAGCCCCCAGGCCCTGCTGGAGCTGCTGGAGGAGAAGGAGGCCCAGCTGGCCGCCGAGCGGCGCCGGCTGGAGGAGATGAGCCGCCTGCTCCACGCCGCCATGGAGGGGGCCCAGCTGGCCCAGGCGGTGCGGCCGGGGGAGATCCGCCTGGAGACGCTCCCCCCGGCCCACTGCGCCGTGGTGGAGGCCCCGGACTTTGCCGGGGGAAAGTTTGAGGAGGCCCGCTACCTCCTCCACATCCGGCAGCTGCTGGCCTGGGCCCGGGAGCACGGCACCCTCTCCCTGGCCTCCGGGGACATCATCTGCCGGGAGAGCATGGAGCGGGGGGATTTCATGGAGGACTACTACTTCTGCCTGGTCCCCCCGGGGACCCAGGGGTGGCCCCTCCGGGTGCGGCCCGGGGGGACCTATGCGGTGCTCTATCACCAGGGGACCTATCAGTCGGAGTACGACGCCTGCCGCCGGCTGTGGGACTGGGTCCACGCCCAGGGGTACGCCGTGGCGGGAGACCTCTACGAGGAGAACCTGGTGGACTACACCACCTCCGAGGACCCCAGGGGGTATCTGTTAAAGCTCAGCCTCCAGGTCCGGGAGGGCTGACGGCGCGGGAGCATGTTCCAGCAGAGAGGAGGAAGGACCTATGGAATACGAGGCGTGGAAGGCCACCTGGAAGGCCCCCTTAAACCCCCAGCAGGAGGCGGCGGTCCAGGCCGCCGAGGGGCCCGTCCTCCTTCTGGCGGTGCCGGGGAGCGGGAAGACCACGGTCCTCCTCCACCGGCTGGGGTACCTGATCTTCTGCCGGGGGGTGGCCCCGGAGCGCATCCTCACGGTGACCTATACCGTGGCCGCCACCCGGGACATGGCGGAGCGGTTTACCCGGACCTTTGGGGGTGCCTGGGCCGGGCGGCTGGAGTTTCGCACCATCAACGGCCTGTCCGCCCGGATCATCCGGTACTATGAACAGGTGAAGGGCCGCCAGGCCTTCTCCCTGGTCAACCAGGAGGGGAAGCTGGCCGCCCTGGTGGGGGAGCTGTGCCGGAAGGCCACCGGGGAGTTTGCCACGGAGAGCACCATCCGGTCGGTGCGCACCGCCATCACCTATTGCAAAAACCGCCAGATGACCCGGGAGGAGATCGAGAACTTCCAGCTGGAGGACCTCCCCTTCCCCCGGATCTACCGGGCCTACCACGCCGAGCTGCGCCGCCGGCGGTGGATGGACTACGACGACCAGATGGTCTACGCCGCCCAGATCCTCCGGCGGCACGGGGACATTCTGGCCCATTTCCAGGAGAAGTACCACTACCTCTGCGTGGACGAGGCCCAGGACACCTCCCGCATCCAGCACACCATTTTGAAGCTTTTGGCGGGGCGGCGGCAGAACCTCTTCCTGGTGGGGGACGAGGACCAGAGCATCTACGGCTTCCGGGCGGCCGACCCCGGGGCCCTGCTGCGGTTTGAGGAGGAGTACCCCGGGGGCCGGGTCCTCTTCCTGGAGAAGAACTACCGCTCCACGGAGAACATCGTGGCCGTAGCGGACCGGTTCATCCGCCAGAACCAGAACCGCCGGGACAAGCACATGGTGGCCGCCCGGGGCGCCGGCCCGGCCATCCAGCCCCTCTGGGTGGCCGACCGGGGGGAGCAGTATGCCCAGCTGGCCCAGCTGGCCCGCACCTGTGAGCGGGAGACGGCGGTGCTCTATCGCAACAACGACAGCGCCCTGCCCCTGCTGGACCTGCTGGACCGCCAGGGCACCGGCTGCCGGTGCCGGCAGATGGAGGGGACCTTCTTCACCCACCGGGTGGTGCGGGATGTGGCGGATTTCTTCGCCTTTGCCCAGGACCCGGCGGACGGGGAGCGGTTCCTCCGGCTGTACTACAAGATGGGGGTGGGCATCCCCCGGACCGCCGCCCAGTGGGCCCTGCTGGAGAGCGGGGGAGAGGGGAACCTGCTGGCCACCCTGGCCCAGTGCCCCGGCCTGTCCCAGCGCAGCCAGGTGCTCTGCCAGGCCCTGGCGGAGGCCTTCTCCCAGCTCCAGGGGGACCGGGGGGACGAGGCCATCTGCCGCCTCCGGGACCACATGGGGTACGGGGACTACCTCCGCAACCGGGGGGCGGACATCGGCAAACTGGCCATCCTGGAGATCTTGGGCCGGCACACCCCCAGCCCCACCGCCCTGCTGGACCGGCTGGGGGAGCTGCAGGAGCGCATCCGCCAGGGGGACAGCGACCCGGACAGCCCTTTCCTCCTCTCCACCATCCACGGCAGCAAGGGGCTGGAGTACCGCCGGGTGATCCTCATGGACGTGGCCGACGGCATCCTCCCCCTGGTGGAGGCCCCGGTGGGGGACCACCCCGACCCGGCGGCGGTGGAGGCCTTTGAGGAAGAACGCCGCCTCTTCTACGTGGCTATGACCCGGGCCAAGGAGGAGCTGGCCATCTTCCGCTTCCGCCGGTCCGACCTGGGCAGCGCCTTTGCCCGGGACCTGTTCCCGCCCCGGCAGGGGCTCTTCCGGCGGCCGGTGCTCCCCCGGCCCAAGGCGGGGGCCAAGCCGGCCCCGCCCCTGCCCGACCTGGCCGGCTTTGACGCCGGGACCCCGGTGCACCACCGGGCCTTCGGCCGGGGAACGGTGGTCAGCCGCCAGGGAGACATTGCCACCATCCTCTTCCAGGAGAAGGGGGAGAAGAAGGTGTCCCTCTCCGTGGCCCTCCGCCAGGGCCAGCTGCGGCGCACCCAAGGAACACCATCCCAGTAAAGGAGAATCTACCATGCACGAGGAATGTCTGATCTGTGGGGCCCCTCTGGTCTACCTCACCCAGGACGAGGAGATGGAGTGCGCCCTCTGCCACCGGCGGGAGCGCAGCAAGACCCGGTGCCAAAAGGGCCACTATGTCTGCAACACCTGCCACACCCGGGGCCTGGACCAGCTGGTGGCCCTGTGCCGGAGGGAGGAGAGCCGGAACCCCTGGACCATCCTGGAGCACCTTATGGCCCAGCCTTTCTGCCACATGCACGGGCCGGAGCACCACACCATGGTGGGGGCGGCCCTGCTCACCGCCTACCACAACGCCGGGGGCGCCCTGGACCTGGAACAGGCCCTGCCGGAAATGCTCCGCCGGGGCAGCCAGGTGCCTGGAGGCGCCTGCGGCTTTTGGGGGGCCTGCGGGGCAGGGATCAGCGCGGGGATGTATGTCTCCATCGCCACCGGCGCCACCCCCTTGGCAGGGGAGCCCTGGGGCCTGGCCAACGGGATGACGTCCCAGGCCCTGGCCCGGATTGGAGCGGTGGGAGGGCCCCGCTGCTGCAAGCGCAATGCCCACCTGGCCATCCAGGCGGCGGTGGACTTCACCCGGGCCAACCTGGGGGTGGACCTGGAGGGGGATGCCGCCCCCTGCACCCATTTCCCGGAGAACAACCAGTGCCTCCGAGACCGCTGCCCCTTCTACCCCAGGGAAGGCAGGCGGCCGAAGGTGGCCTTTCTCTGCGTGCACAATGCCTGCCGCAGCCAGATGGCCGAGGCCCTGGGGAGAAAGTATCTGGCCCCCTACTGCGACTGCTACTCCGCCGGGACAGAGGTCAAGGACAGGATCAACCCCGACGCCGTCCGCCTGATGAAGCAGGTCCACGGCATCGACATGGAGAAAGACCAGTATCCCAAGCTCCTCTCGGCCCTTCCCCCAGTGGACCTGGTGATCACCATGGGCTGTGACGTGGCCTGCCCGGCCACCCCCGCCACGGCCCGGCAGGACTGGGGCTTGGAGGACCCCACCGGCCAGGGGGACGAGGTTTTCCTCCAGGTGATGGATCAGATTCAGACCAAAGTTCTTGCGCTGAAGGAGACGGTGCTGGCCCTGGGGACCACCGCGCCGTGAGATGCGTCCGCCACGAATCAAAGCAAACGGGTGTGCCCGAAAGGCACACCCGTTTCGTTTGTATGGAGAGTTCACTGCGCTATTCCATCCCGGTGACGCAGTCCACCAGGGGGGCAATGTGCTCCCGGGCGGACAGGTCGTAGGAGGCTGTGATGGCCTCGGCCATGGCCTGCTCGTCCGGGGTTTTGTTCTTCTTGCGCCGGAGCATGGCGGAAAAGGCTTTCATCATCAGCTTATCCCCCAGGGGCATGGCCTCGTACCGCAGGCCGCCGGGGAAGTAGAAGTGGGGGATGCGGGCGGCCTCCTCCGGGGTGAGGTTGGCGGCCCAGGCTGCGGCAATTTGGTCCTGGGCGGCAGCGGGGGTGGCCCCGGTGGCAAAGACCAGGAACCGGGGCACTTGGCAGGCGGCGGCCAGGGCTTTGGCCTGCTTTAACCCGTCCACGGACCCGGCGTGGAAACGCCCGCCGAAGATCACGGTGCCATAGGCGGCCATGCCGTCTTTGGACAGGTCGGCCAGGGGACGGCAGGTCCCGCCCAGGGCCTCTGCGATCCACTGGGCATACTGCTGGGTGAAGCCAGTGACGCTGCGATAGGTGACAAGAATGGGCTGCTTCATGGTTGGGTCCCTCCGAGACAGTGGTGCAGGAAGGCTTGGTAGGCCTCCTCTTGCTGCTGGAAAATCTCCTCCTGGGGAATGCCCGGGGAGGTCACGGAAAAAATGGTGCCGATGCCGATGGTGTAGATCAGCAAGTGAAGGTGCAGGGCCTGGGCGGCCTCTGAAGAGATGCCCAGGTCGGCGGCGATCTTGGCGGGGACGGCGGGGTTGGTCTCCCGGGCGTAGAGGTCGGCCAGGGAGGCCACCTGGTCCCGGGGCTGAAAGAGGTAGAGTTGGAAGAGGTGGGGCTCCTCCCTGGCCAGGCGGACGTAGGCCTGGCCGGTGCTGCGGAAGAGGTCCTGGGGGTCCACTGCCTGGGCGATGGCCTCCTGCACGAAGGCCCGGGCCTTTTCCGCCACGGCCTTCCGCAGGCCCTCCATACTCTCACAGTAACTGTAGATGGGCTGGACAGAGCAGCCCAGGGACTGGGCCAGGGCCTTGACGGTGACGGCGGCCATTCCCTGAGCCCTGGCCAGGGAGAAGGCGGCGTTTACCACCATCTCCTTCGTGATGCGTTGCTTTGGCATGGGGGATTCCTCTCTATTATATAACTAAATTATATAACTTAATTATATACGAGAGGAAGCCGTAACGCAAGCCGTTTTTGGAAAGATTTCCAGGAAAAAACCACCCGGGATGTGCTGCCGCAGCACATCCCGGGTGGTCATCAGGAACAGGGCTCACCGAAACTTCCGCCGGAACAGCGAGACCGAGAGAGCATAGGACAAAACGAAGAGGATCGTCACAACGCCGCACCCCAGCCAGGGGAGGAGAGAGGCATGGGCGGCCGCCCAAACCAGCCATCCGTACTCCGTGACCCTGGCCCAGAACCACAGGGCCAGGATGGCCACCAGGAACAGGATCATCACCGCCACCCCGGCGTTCACCCCCAGCCGGTAGTTGGAGGGGAAGAGCACCGCCAGCACCAGCAGGGTCAGGAAGAAGGAGGCCGCCGCCAGCAGCAGGCAGGTCCCCAAACTCCCGGCACCGAAGGCGGCCTGGGCGATGAGGTTGGCTGCCAGGGCCACCACAAACCCCACCAGGGCCATGAGGAGGGCAAAGGCATACCGGCTCTTGACGATCTCCGCCTGGGAGACGGGGAGGGCCGCGGCGTATTTGTCCCACTTCCACGTCTCGTCAAAGCTGGTCAGGGAGATGACCATGGAGGTCACCTCCAAGGGGACCAGCAGGAGGCTCACCACCAGGGCACCGGTGCCCTCCAGGACCACCAGCAGGGCGGCGAGGATGGCCAAGTCCAGCACCAGCCGGGGCAGGCCGTACTTTTTTCGGATGGTGAGGCAGTCTTTCCAAAGCAGTCCCTTCATGACACTTCCCCCTTTACATAAAACAGCATGGTGTCCTCAATGGCTGCGGGGGAGACCAGGGCCTGGGGATACTTCTTCTCCGCCTGGTAGCGGTCCCGCACCAGCACTTTGTATTGATACGCCTCCCGGCGCCAAGCCAGGATGTCCGCGGGGTCCAAGGTGTCAAACACCGCCGCACCGCAGTGGAGAACCCCGTACTGGTCCACCAACAGATCCTTTTCCAGGGTGAAGACCAGCTTCCCCTGGTGGAGGAAGGTGATGTAGTCGGCCACCTTTTCCAGGTCGCTGGTGATGTGGGAGGAGACCAGCACGGCGTGGCGCTCGTCCTGGACGAAGTCCAGCAGCAGGTCCAGCACCTCGTCCCGGACGATGGGGTCCAGGCCGCTGGTGGCCTCGTCCAGAATCAGCAGCTCCGCCCCGTGGGAGAGGGCCACGGCAAAGGCCAGTTTCACCTTCATCCCCTTGGAGAAGTCCTTGATCTTCTGGTCCTCGCTCAGGGAGAACCGGGTGAGGAACTGGCGGTAGGTCCCCCCGTCCCAGCGGGGATAGACCCCCGCCATCACCTGGCCCAGCTCCCGGGGGGTGAACAGGTCGGGGAAGTGGTTCTCGTCAAAGACCACCCCGATGCGGCCCTTGTTCTCCCGCTCCCAGGCGGCCTGGTCCTGGCCGAAGAGGGCTATCTCCCCGGAAGTCTTCTCCACCTCCCCCAGGATGCAGTTGATGGTGGTGGACTTGCCGGCGCCGTTCTCCCCGATGAGGCCCATGATGACGCCCCGGGGGAGGGAGAAGCTCACGTCCTCCAAGCGGAAGGCGCCGTAGTCTTTGGTCAGATGGCGGATCTCCAGAATGTTCTCTTCCATTTACTCGTCCTCCTCATACATCAGGGAAAGCAGGTCCTGGAGGGTCTCCAGGGGGATGCCGCTGGTCCGGGCGATCTGGATGGCCTCGGCAAACTTGGCCTCGATCTTCTTCTGCTGCTCCTCCCGGTAGAAGTCCTGGCTCTGGGGGGCCACGTAGCACCCCTTGCCGGCGGTGGTCTCGATGAAACCGTCGGCCTGGAGGGTGTCATAGGCCTTCTGCACCGTGAGGATGCTGATGTGCAGGGCCTTGGCCAGGGCGCGGATGGAGGGCAGGGCCTCCCCCGGCTGGGCCTCTCCCCGGAGGATGGCCCCCTTGATCTGGTCGGCGATCTGCTCATACAGCGGTCGGCTGCCTTTGTTTTGTACGATGATGTCCAAGGGACACACCCCCATGTGATGTCAACTGTATTGCTAAGACAAGTACAGTATAAAACACACAAAGACGGATGTCAAGAGGAAATGAAAAAATCCGCGGAGAAACCCGGCGCCGGGTTTCTCCGCGGAGGTATGGTATGGCTTCAGCCGTTGCCGGCCGGGGGCAGGGCCTCCCAGTGGAAGGGCTCCCCCGCCAGGGTGAGCCAGGTGAAGACCCCGTCCTCATACACCAGGCAGCTCTGGGGGGAGCCGCCCCGGGGCAGGGAGACGGAGCCGGGGTTGGCGCAGAACAGGTCCCCCA
>DXDK01000011.1 GCA_019115545.1 Candidatus Evtepia faecavium | reverse complement strand
GTGGCGGGAGCGGCGGTGCTGCTTCTCCTTCTCCTTTTCCACCTCGGCCTCCAGGGCGCGCTCGGCCTTTTCGGCGTTTCTGCCCCGGTCTCCCCGGCGGCGGCGGGAGGAGCCTCCCCTCTCTCCGTGGGCCGGCTCCTCCTGGTGCTCCGCCATGAACTCGTCCAGAGCGGCGGCCAGGGCGGCCTGCTCCCGGCGGAATTGGTCCTCGGGGGACTCAGTGACCCGGCGCAGTTTGGCCAGCTCCTCCCGGGGGGGCTCCACATAGCCCTCGGGGCGCTTGCCCTTGCCGCTGCGGATCACCCGGATCTCGCTGTTGTGATAGGTCTTCAAGCTGTCCGGGGCGCTGTCCAGGCGGACCCGGACCTGTTCCCGGAGGGTATTGACGCTGTTGATGGTCCCCGCCCCGTCGGGGGTCTCCACGAAGGAGTCGGCCTTGGGGGCCCCCTTCATCAGGTCCTCGTAGGCGTTCTGCTCATATTTCAGGCAGCACATGAGGCGCCCGCAGGTGCCGGAGATCTTGGTGGGGTTCAGGGAGAGGTTCTGGGTCTTGGCCATCTTGATGGACACCGGCTGGAACTCCCGGAGGAAGGCGCTGCAGCAGAAGGGCCGACCGCAGATGCCCAGGCCGCCGATCATCTTGGCCTCGTCCCGGATGCCGATCTGCCGCAGCTCGATGCGGGTGTGGAAGACGGCGGCCAGGCTTTTTACCAGGCCCCGGAAGTCCACCCGCCCGTCGGAGGTGAAGAAGAAGAGGATCTTGGTGCCCTCGAAGTTGCACTCCACGCTCACCAGCTTCATCTCCAGCTTGTGCTCGGCGATCTTCTCCTGGCAGACCCGGAAGGCGTATTTCTCCTTCTCCCGGTTCTTCTCCACCACCGCCAGGTCCGCCGGGGTGGCCAGGCGGAGCACCGGCCGCAGGGGGGAGACCAGCTGGGCGTCCTCCAGGGAGAAGTTCCCCCGGACGCAGTGGGCATACTCCCGGCCCGAGGCGGTCTCCACGATGACGCTGTCCCCGGGGCGGCAGGTGAGGCCCTGGGGGTCGAAATAGTATTGTTTGCCTTCGCTGCGGAAGCGAACGCTGACGATCTCTGCCATAGTGTACTCCTTTGTCCTACAAAGCGGCGGCAATCCAGCCGCACAGGTGGCCGGGGCTGATGTTAAAAGCGCAGGCCCGCCGGATGGGGGCCAGCCGGTCCAGCACCGGCAAAAGGTCCGGCCGCCCGGGCAGGGCGGCGGTGAGGCGGGCCACCGTCTCCTCCAGAAGCAGGGCGATGGCCTCCCGGTCCCGTTTCTCCAGGGAGATGAGGAAGGGCAGGCTCTCCTCCGGGGGTGCCCCGGACAGGATGAGCTGGGCCAGGGTCTCCCCCTCCTGGCTGGCCAGGGCGGTCTCCTCCCCGGGGGCGCGGATGGTCTCGCACCGGGAGCGGATGGTGGGCAGCAGCAGCTCCGGGTTGGGGGCCAGGAAGAGGAAGCTGGCGTAGGGCGGGCCCTCCTCGATGAGTTTTAACAGAATGTTCTGCCCCGTGGGGTTCAGCAGCTCCCCGTGGGCCAGGAGATAGACCTTCCTGGGGGCCTCGTTGGGCAGCACGTAGGCGTCCGACCGGAGGGCCCGAACGGCCTCGGCCTTCAGCCCCTCCCCCTCGGGGTCGGCCACCACGATGTCCGGGTGGATCCCCAGCTTGGCCTTCCGGCAGCCGGGGCACTGGCCGCAGGGGGGAGCCTCCCCGGTGCACACCCAGGCCGCGGCCAGCAGGTCCGCCAGGGGGCGGCGGTTCTCCCCCACCACCAGGTAGGCGTGGGCCAGCTTCCGCCGGGCCATGCGGGTTTTCAGGTATTCTGGAACCTCCATGGGGGCCTCCTTTCGGCTGCAACGTGGGGCCGGGGGCCTGGCCGTTATCGGTACGCGGTACCGTTGGGACCGTCGCAGGCTCAACCCTGCAAGGTGGTCCCCCGTCCCTATCCGGGGCGGGGATCCAGGCTTTCTCTATGAGAAAGCCCGGACGCAAAGAGTCGCAGGGGGTTCCCCCCTGCACCCCCTAGGATAAAACCGCTCGCTGGGGCTCGCTCCATCTTTTGGGTTGCGTGCCCTCTGACACGGTCTCTTTCTGGCAAAAGTGCACCAGACCAGATTTGGAAACGCATTTTCGGAGAATATGTTTTTGCTGGATATTGCTCTGTGAAAAATCCAGCCAAAGAAAATCCCAAGAAAGAAAGTCCCCAAATCAGGGCACGTAGGTGGGTCACGAAAAAGCCGCTCTATCCCCCTGCTGCGCCTCTATCCCCAAAACAGAGCGAGCGAGCAGCGAGCGGCCTTCAAAACCGGGTGCAGAGCGGAGCCCTGCGATTCTTTCCCCCTGCTTTCTTATAAAGAAAGCAGGGCCCCCGCCGGGCAGGCGGGCCCCCCGGGGCGCTGCGCCCCGAGGCCGGTAAAAGCCGCGACCGCCCGTAGGGTACGTACTACCCCCCTCACCCCTGGGTGAGAGCGAGCATCACCCCACCCCAAAGGCCCGCCGCAGGGCGGCGTAGCTCATGGCATAGGCCGCCTTGCTGTGGTCGGCGTCGGGGACGCTGAGTTCAAAACAGTGGTAACACCCGGGGAAGACGTGGTACTCCACCGGCACCCCCGCCTCCATCATCCGGGTCCAGTAGGCGATGTTCTCGTCCCGGCCGGGGTCCAGCTGGCCGATGTAGGCAAACAGAGGGGGCAGCCCCGTCAGGTCCTTGGCCAGGGCGGGGGACTCGTACTCCGTGGGCAGGTGGCCGGGGCTCAACACCTTTTCCCAGGACTTTTCGCAGTTGTCCCGGCACCACACCTTGGGGTCGGTGATCTCCTGGGCGGAGAAGCTGTCCAGCCGGTAGTCCAGCTCCCCGTACAGGGGCATCTGGAGGCAGAGGGCAGGGCCCTTCCGGTCCCGGGCCAGCAGGGCCACCCCGGCAGCCAGGTTCCCCCCGGCGGACAGGCCGGCCACCGCCAGGCGCTGGGGATCCACCCCCAGCTCTTCCGGGTTGTCGTGGACCCAGAGGAGGGCGGCGTAGCAGTCCTCCAGGGGGGCGGGCATCTTCCACTGGGGGGCCAGGCGGTACTCCACCGAGACCACCACGCACCCCACGTGCTTCACATACCGCTGGCACAGGGCCTCCTGCCGGTAGACGGTGCCGAAGAGGAACCCGCCCCCGTGATAGAAGAAGAGGCAGGGCAGGGGCCGCCCGTCCCGCTCCTTGGGCTGGTAGACCCGGATCTTCACCTCCGGGGCCCCGTCGGGGCCGGGGATGGTCCGGTCGTGGGCCTCCACCAGAGGGTCCTCCTTCAGGTTTTGCAGCTCGGCCTGGTTGCACTGGGGCACGAAGGTTTCCAGGTGGTCAAAATCAAACCCCGGGGAGGCGTCGTACCAATCCCGCAGTTGGGGGTGGATGCGGTCGCGGAATGTCATGGGGATTCCCTCCTTCTCAACTGGGACCTGGGCGGTCCGGTTTCTCTCGGAAAAAAGCGGCGGCGGAGTTTGATCCCTCCCCCGCCGCTTTTGGGTCAATAGGCGTGCTTGCCCCGGGAATAGGCCACCACCGTGCGGCGGTTGGGCTCCGTCCCCGTGGAATAGGTGATGACGTCGGGGTAATCCTGTAGGGTCTCGTGGATCACATGGCGCTCGTAGGCGTTCATGGGCTCCAGGGTGACGTTCCGACGGTACTTGACCACTTTGGCCGCCACTTTCGTGGCCAGGCGGCGGAGGGACTCCTCCCGCTTGGCCCGGTAGTTCTCGGCGTCGATGTGGATGCGCACCCGGTGGGCGCGGCCGCGGTTGACGGCGTAGTTGGTCAGCTGCTGGATGGCGTCCAGGGTCTCCCCCCGGTGGCCGATGACCGCCCCCAGCTTGGGGCCGTCCAGGGTGACGGGGATGCCGTTCTCCGTCCGCTGGCCCACGGTGATCTCGGCCTGGACCCCCATCTGCTCCAGCAGGCCGGAGAGGAAGGCCCGGATCCGGGTCTCATAGTCGGCGGCCTTGGCCTCGGGGGAGAGGGGTTCCTCCTCCACCGCAGCCGCCGCCTCCACAGGGGCGGGGGCGGGCTGCCGGACAGGGGGCTGCTCTGCCACGGGGGCCTTCACCGGGGGCTTGGGGGCAGGGGCCTCCGCCTGGGCCTGGGGGGCCTCGTCGGGGACCTCATAGGTGACTTTCACTTTGGCCGGGGAGCCGCCGATGCCGAAAAATCCGCTTCTCGCCCGTTCCAGAATCTCCACAGAAACGCTGTCCCGGTCCAGGCCCAGCTGGTCCAGGGCGTTCTGCACGGCAGCTTCTTCCGTTCTGCCGGTGGCTTCGATCCATTTTTCCATCAGGCTTCTCCTTACTTCTTATCGTTCTGGGCCTCTTCCGCCTCTTCCAGGAAGGACTCCTCCACGAAGCCCTCCTCCTCTACCGCTTCCTCCGGGGTGTCCTGGGGGGCGGTGTCCGGCTTCTGGTCCTCCGGGGGGAGGGGCTTGGTCTCCTCCGGCGCCTTGGTCTCCGGGGCGGGGGCGGCGGGGGCCTGGTCACTGGCCCCCTTCTTCTTGCCCTTGGTCCCCTTGCCCTTGGCTTCGGCGGCCTTCTGTGCCTCCTCCTGGCGGCGGATCTCCTCCAGCTTCGCCAGCTTATTGGGGTCCTGGTAGGGGAAGGTGGGGTAACGGTCGGGATCGTACATCCGTCCCCGGGCATAGGTCCGCAGACCCTCCCGGCTGGCGGAGGCAATGCTCTTGTTGAGCTTCCGCTCCATCTGGATGCGGTGGCGCTCCTCGGCGGCCTTCTTCTTGGCCTCGGCCTGGGCTTTGCGCTCCTGGGCGGCCCGCTCCTGGGCCTCCTTCTTGCGCCGTTCCTTTTCCTCTGCCTGCTTCTTCAGGAAGGATCGCAGGAAGGGGATGTTGGCAAATTCACTGAGCATGGCGAACAAGCTGTTGCCGATCCAGTACACGCCCAGGGCGGCGGGGAGGGTGAAGCAGATCCACAGGGAGAACAGGGGCATGATGACCATGGAGGCCTTCATGGACTGGTCCATGGTGTTCTTTCTGGTGTGCAGGACGTTGGCGTTGATGTGGTTGGTCACCAGCATGGAGACCACGCCCAGGGCCGCGGAGATGATGGGGATGAGCCACAGGGCAAAGGCCTGGCCCACGTTCTCCTGCTGCCAGAAGAGGAAATGCGGGGTCTGGGAGAGGTTGATCCCCAGGAAGCTGAAGTCGATGACAGGCATGTTGGACAGCTCGGGGATGGCGGCTACGATCTTGTCGTGGTTCAAAAAGACGTCCTGGGCGATGGCCAGCTGGCCGTTGCCCTCGTAGTCCATGACGGTTCCGTTGAGCAGGTTGGTGATGGCGTTGAACTGGTCCTGGTTGATGCCCATGAGGTATTCCAGGGGCTTGCGGATGACCAGGTACAGCACCATCAGGAAGGGCAGGGGGAGGAAGGACCACAGGCAGCCGCCGGAGGGCTTGACGCCCTCCTCCTCATAGAGCTTCTGCAGCTCCTGGCTGTATTTCTCCCGGTTTCGGGCGTATTTCTGGGCCAGCTCCCGCTGCTTGTCCGCCAGGCCGCTCATGGAGAGCATGCTCTTGCGCCCCTTCAGAAAGACGGGGAAGAGGATCAGACGGATGACCAGACAGAACAGCAGCAGGGAGATGCCATAGCTGCCTGTCCAGTCGTAGAACAGCAAGATCAGTTTCGCGAAAGGGGTTAAGATAATATCCATTGCAGCGCCTCCAGAGTAAAATGGGGGTCCCGCCGGGGAAAGGCCGGCGGCGGAAAAGGCTGCCCCCCTCGATCAGGGGACGGGGTCATACTCGATGCTCTTCTGCTTGTGAAAGGGGTTGCACCGGAGGATCCGGCGCAGCGCCAGCCACCCGCCCTTCCAGGCGCCGTACTTTTCAATGGCCTCCATGGCATAGGCCGAACAGGTGGGAATAAAGCGGCAGGTGGGGGGGTGCAGAGGGGAGAGGTATTTCCGGTAAAACCGGATCATCCCCAGCAGGACAGCCTTCATGGCGCTCTCTCCTCCGGGCGGGTCCCCTGGGGGGAGAGAAGCTGGAGTTTCTTGGCCAGGCGGAGAAAGTCCCGTTCCAGGGCGGTGTACCGGCTGTGCACCGCCCGGACCCGGGCCACGACGACAATATCGTACCCGGGGAGGAGCTGGTCCTCATGGAGGCGATAGATCTCCCGCAGGCGGCGGCGGACCCGGTTGCGGACCACCGCGTGGCCCAGCTTGGTCCCGGTGGTGAGGCCCAGGCGGCTCTCCCCCCGGCCGTTTTTCCGGCAATAGAGGACCATGGTGGGGGCCACCGCACTCTTCCCCTTGGCATAGAGGCGGCGAAAGACCCGATTCTCCTTTAAGGAAACCGTATGTTTCACGAAAACCTTTCTCCTTTATCCGCAGAGCGGTGCACAGTAAAAAACGCAGATGCTTCGCAGGGGCGGTGGAATGCAAACTCCCCCGCCCCTTCTATGCACGCTCTATGCGGTTAACCTTGGCATCAGTGGGTCAGCCGGGCACGGCCTCTGGCGCGGCGACGAGCCAGAACCTTGCGCCCGTTGGCAGTGGCCATGCGCTTGCGGAACCCGTGCTCCTTGGAACGCTGACGCTTCTTGGGCTGATAGGTACGAACCATTCTGATACACCTCCTGTATCGATTTCCAGCGGGAAAACCCGCCAACCACAACGGCCGAATTGCCCCGGCCGCGGTTGTCAAATCCATGGTAGCCATGACCCCGATGGTCATGATTACGTGAAGCATATTATAACGGAAAAGACCGCGCTCTGTCAACTCAAATTTTCCTTTTGATACGAAAAGAACCCTTTTTTCCAGGGGTTCCGCAACATATTGTGGGGGGATGGGGCGGGGGCCCCACCGGTGGGTCGGGGATGTCATCGGTAGGCGGTACCGTTGGGACGGGCGCAGGTTGGAACCTGCCACGTGGGGCCGGGGGCCCAGCCCCCGTTATTACGTACCCTACGGGCGGTCGCGGCTTTTACCGGCCTCGGGGCGCAGCGCCCCGGGGGGTGCCTGCCGGCGGCCTCCATTTCTCCTGTGAGAAATGGAGGAAAGAACACCAGGGAGGAGGAGTTTCCTCCTCCCTGGACCCACCTTCTCTGGTTTGGGATATCCTTCGGGGTATCCCGCTTTTTTGTATCCTGGCCTGCGGCCCTGGCCCTCTCCGTGGGAAGGGGCCCGCCCCCCGGCTGGGCGGGCTGGGACAGGCAGTTCGTACAAATAGGATAAGGGAGGCTGACCTGCAACCTACAGCGGCTTCCCCTTGGGGGGAAGCTGTCTGCGAAGCAGACTGATGAGGGGGCGATGACACCGAAGCCTTTCCTTGTAGAAAACCAGTGCCCAACGGCCTGCCGCCTGTATGCCGGTTTTCTTCTGCTCCGTTGGGTACCCGGTCGCCCCCTCATCCGTCCCGGCTGCGCCGGGCCACCTTCCCCCCAAGGGGAAGGCTTCGAATGTGGTACGCAAAAATCCAGTCTGAAAAATCTCAAGAAAGAAAGTCCCCAAATCAGGGCACGTACATGGGCCTCGAAAAAAGCAACGACCGCTCGGCTGCGGCACGATCCCAAAAGATGGAGCGAGCCCCAGCGAGCGGTTTTATTCCAGGGGGTGCATGGGTCGAACAGTCCGGGGGACTGTTCGATTCAGTCCAGGCGAAGCCACCTTAGCTGTCAGAACCCCCTGCGACTCTTTGCGTCCGGGCTTTCTCT
>DXDK01000061.1 GCA_019115545.1 Candidatus Evtepia faecavium | reverse complement strand
CCAGATGCTGCTGCGGGAGTACGGCGGAAAGGTGCCCGACAATATGGAGGATCTGCTCCGCCTGCCGGGGGTGGGACGGAAGACTGCCAACCTGATTTTAGGGGATGTGTACAAAACCCCGGGTGTGGTGGTGGCTGACACCCACTGTATCCGCATCTCCGGCCTGCTGGGCCTGACTGACGGCACCAAGGACCCGGGGAAGGTGGAGCAGCAGCTGCGGGCCATCCTGCCCCCGGAGGAGTCCAACGACTTCTGCCACCGGCTGGTCCTCCACGGCCGGGCGGTGTGCCGGGCCCGGAAGCCGGACTGCTCCAACTGCACCCTGCGCCCCTGGTGCGACCACTTCCAGAACAGCAAAGAGGGGTGAGCCTTTGTTCCATTGCGCCGCAGGGGGACAACCCTCATCTGCTGCACATTTCCCTGATACAAACATCCCCGGACCGCAAACCCATCTTGCAGTCCGGGGATGTCGCTGTTTTTTCTTACTTCTGTTCCCGCTTATAGCGCTCATAGATGATCCGCAGACCATCCAGGATCAGCTGGCTGTCCACCACGTCGATCACGTCGGTGTTATCGGCAACGAGGCGGGCCAGGCCGCCGGTGGCCACCACCTTGATGTCCTGGCCATAGCCCATCTCCCCCTTGGTCTGGCGGATGAGATATTCCATGGCGCCGATGTATCCCATGACGGACCCCGCCTGGATCTGGGCGATGGTGTTCAGCCCCAGCACCGAATCCGGGCACACCAGCTCCACCTGGGGCAGCATAGCCGCCTGCTGGAAGAGGGCGTCGGTGGACACCCGGATCCCCGCCAGGATGCAGCCGCCCAGATAGCGCCCCGTGTCGCTCAAAGCGTCCACGGTGGTGGCGGTGCCAAAGTACAGCACCACCAGGGGCTTGCCGTACTTCTCCATGGCCGCCACGCAGGAGACCGACCGGTCCGCCCCCAGGTGGCTCTCGCTGTCGTACTCGATCCCGGGGGAGACGTCGTCGTCGATGATGATGGGCTTCTTTCCAAAGTATTTCACGATGGCGCTGGTGAGGGTGTACATCACCTGGGGCACCACGGAGGCGATGATGATATCACACACTTGGTCCGTGGTCCAGTTGAACCGGCGGAAATACTCGCAGACGGTCAAGCCGATCTCGTCCGAGGTCCGGTTGGTGTCCGTCATCAGGCGGAAGCTCCCCACGAGCTTCTCCCCCTCCAAAAGGCCAAATACCATATTGGTGTTGCCCACGTCGATGGCCATCAGCATGGCAGATTCCTCCTCTTTCCCTCCAAGGAATGCCTTTTCCCCTCTGGCGGCAGGGATGTCGAATGCCGGGGGAAAAGGAAAAGCGAAGCCATTCTAGCACACTCCCGGCGGTTTTTCCAGCTTTATTTTTTCCGCTTAGGCCGGTGGGGGCACATCCCCGCCGGCGCCGTCATATACTGGGACAGCAATTCCCGGAAGGAGACGGTAGTATGCAATCCTTTTCTGACACCCTTCGCGACCACCCCCAGGCCAAGCAGCTGATGGAGAATCAGAACGCCGTCCGGCAGGTGCTGGCCAGCCCGGAGACCCGGAAGCTCCTGCAGTCCCTGCAGAAGAAGAGCGCGGGTCAGCTCCAGTCCGCCGCCCAGGCCGCCCTGGCGGGGGACCCCTCCGCCCTGAACCAGGTGCTCCGCGACCTGGCCGCCGACCCCCAGGCCAAGCAGGCCATGGACCGGCTGGAGGGAGCCCTGCAGAAGTAACCCATTCCCCGGAAAGGAGGATGCCCCATGGCAGATCTGGAGGAAACCTTACAGTCCCTGCTCTCTGACCCGGAGACCATGGGGCAGATCCAGGCCCTGGCCGGCCAGTTGGGCCTGGGGGGATCGAGCCCCACCCAGGAGGAGCCCCAGGCGGCGGCCCCCGACCCGGACCCATCCCCTGCCCTGGACCCGGAAAGCCTTGGCCAGATGGGGCGGCTGCTGGAACTCTTCCAGGCCAGCCGCCGGGCCGATCCCCAGGCCGACGCCCTCATCGCCGCCCTGCGGCCCTATCTCCGGCCGGAGCGGCAGCGGAAACTGGACCAGGCCGTCCAGCTGGCGGGGCTCTCCCGGGCAGCCCGCCAGGCCTATCGCCTGTGGAAAGAGGGTGAGCTCCATCTATAACGCCTACATACCGGGGCAGGCCCCCTATGAGAACACCCCGGAGGAAAACCCTCCGGGGTGGGACGCTTCGGTGTCCTCCTTGTTCGGGGAAAAAGGGGGGCTGTCCGCCCTGCTGGGAAAGCTGGGGCTGCACAAGCTGGACAGCGGGGACCTGCTCCTGCTGCTCATCCTCTTCCTCCTGTGGCGGGAGGGGGATCAGCTGGACTGGGTCCTCCTGCTGGGGCTGGCCCTGCTATTCCTCCGGGACGGCGACGGCTGAACTCTCGTGAAGGACGGTGCCGTCGGGCAGGGAAAAGACCATTCCCTCCTCCAGGGGGGCGCTGAACCGGTCCTCCCCCATCTCGTAGACCTTCCGGCCGCTCTCATAGGTCTCCGCGGCGCACAGCAGGCCGGTGTCGGTGGAGATCCAGTAGTGGTCCGTCACCCTGCCGTCCCGCTTCACCGCCACGAAGATGCAGTTGCTGCCGTTTTTCTCCTCGTAGCCGGCGTCGGAGATGGTTTGGGGGTCCACATCCAGCACGTCTTCATAGGTGGGGATACGCTGGGCCAGGTCGGCGGTGGCGTCCTCGGCCTCGGTCTCCTGCCAGGTCTGGTCCCCGGCATACCACAGGCGGAGTTTTCCGTCCCCCACCAGGCGGTACTGCACCGCGCCGCCGGTGGCAATGGTGGTGCGCACATAGCCCTCGTCGGCCCAGATCTCCACCGCCTCCGTGGAATCCCCCCCCGACCAGAAAAGGGAGACGGTGAGCTCCCGGTGATAGCTCTCCGGCCGGGAGAGGCTGGCGATGACGTTCTGCACCGTGTCCGGGGTGACCTCCACCGGGAGGAAGGCCTTGTCCTCCTCCACGGCCTCCTGGTTGACGTTGGGCAGGGTGACCTCCGGCGCCCGGCCGGTGAGGGCGGGGACGCCAATGCTCACAAACACCGCCGCGCACACCGTGATGGCGATGGCCAGGACCAGGAGGCTGCGTTTCTTTTGATCCATAGGCCCTCCTCAGACGGAAAATTCCTCCGGCGCTTCCTGCCGCAGGCCCTGCTTCCACAGGATGGCGTCTACGATCCGCCGGCAGGCCTGGCCGTCCCCGTAGGGATTCACTGCCTGGGCCATCTGGGCATAGGCGGCCGGGTCGGTGAGCAGCCGGGCGGCCTGGTCATAGACGGCTCCCTCTTCGGTGCCCGCCAGGCGGACGGTGCCGGCCGCCACGGCCTCCGGCCGCTCCGTCTCCCGACGGAGCACCAGCACCGGGCGGCCCAGGGCGGGGGCCTCCTCCTGGAGGCCTCCGGAGTCGGTCATCACGAAGGATGCCCGGGCCATGAGGTTGTGCATCTCGTCGGGGGTCAGGGGCTGGATCAGGTGGATCCGGGGATGGCCGGAGAGGTGCCGCCGGGCCACCTCCTGGACCACCGGGGAGAGGTGGACGGGGTAGACCAGTTCCACTTCCGGAAAGTCTTCCGCCAGGCGGCGGAGGGCCTTCATGATGTTCTCCATGGGCTGGCCATAGTTCTCCCGCCGGTGGCAGGTGACCAGGATGACCCGCTTCCCCTGGTAGTCCAGGGTATTCAGCAGATCCGTGCGGAACCGGTAGTCCGGCTGGACGGTGGTCTTCAGGGCATCGATCACCGTGTTGCCGGTGACGAAGATGCCCTCCCGGATCCCCTCCCCCAGGAGGTTCTCCCGGTTGGCCGGGGTGGGGCAGAAATGCAGGGACGCCAGGTCCCCCACCAGGGTGCGGTTCATCTCCTCCGGGAAGGGGGAGTACCGGTCCCCGGTGCGCAGGCCGGCCTCCACGTGGCCCACGGCGATCTTTTGGTAAAAGGCGGCCAGGGCCCCGGAGAAGGTGGTGGACGTGTCCCCGTGGACCAGGACCAGGTCCGGCTTTTCCCGGGAAAAGACTTCCTCCAGCCCCAGCAGGCACTTGCTGGTGATGGTGTACAGGCTCTGCCGGTCCTCCATGATGTCCAGGTCATAGTCCGGGGTGATGGCAAACAGGCGCAGGACGTCGTCCAGCATTTGCCGGTGCTGGGCGGTGATGCAGCAGATGCTCTCTACCTCAGCCCGGCTTTCCAGTTCCTTCACCAGAGGGGCCATCTTCACCGCCTCCGGGCGGGTCCCGAAGATCGTCATCACTTTCAGGGGCATGGGACTCTTCCTCCTTTTTGGGTTCGATGGGCTTCCCGGCGTCCTTGCCGTTGTCGTTGTGGCTGAGGAAAATCTTGGCCGACACCAGCCCCGCCAGGCACAGGGCGCACAGCAGGACCATGGCCTTCAGGGCCCCGCTGGTGGTGAGGACCACCGCGGACAGGCCCAGAATGGCGCTGACCACATAGAGGATGGCCACCGCCTGCTTCTGGCTGAAACCCATGTCGATGAGCCGGTGGTGGACGTGGCTGCGGTCGGGGGCCATGGGGCTCTGCCCCTTGGCCAGGCGGCGCAGGATGGCAAAGCAGGTGTCAAACAGCGGCAGGCCCAGCATCAGGAAGGGCACCGCGAAGGAAATGATGGTGTAAAACTTAAACAGGCCCTGGATGGACACCACCGCCAGGACAAACCCCAAAAAGGTGGAGCCCGTGTCCCCCATAAAGATCTTGGCGGGGTTCATGTTGTAGGGCATAAAGCCGATGCAGCCCCCCGCCAGGGCGGCCATCATCAGGGCCACCATCCCGTCGCTCACCAGCATGGCGATGACCAGCATGGTCAGGGAGCTGATGGTGGCCACCCCCACCGCCAGGCCGTCCAGCCCGTCGATGAGGTTGACTGCGTTGGTGATGGCCACGATCCAGATCACCGACAGGGGGATGGCCAGGGAGCCCAGGCTCCAATAGGGGTTCTCGCTGAGCAGGTTGGGGTTGGAGAGGACCTGGATCACGTTCCCGTGGAGCACGGCGATGAGAGCCGCGGCGATCTGCACCAGGAGCTTGGGCAGGGCGGGCAGGGCATAGATGTCGTCAAAGATCCCCAGGATCACAATGACCACCGCCCCCAGGAGCATGCCCCGGTTGGCCTCGTCCATGGGCACAAAGATCAGGGCACTGAGCAGAAAGCCCAAAAAGATGGCCAGGCCCCCCATCCGGGGGATGGGGTGTTTGTGCATCCGGCGGTTGTCCTTG
The DNA here is from genome assembly GCA_019115545.1 of Candidatus Evtepia faecavium. Classification (GTDB taxonomy): domain Bacteria; phylum Bacillota; class Clostridia; order Oscillospirales; family Oscillospiraceae; genus Evtepia; species Evtepia faecavium. The sequence goes on along the minus strand of DXDK01000061.1, from coordinate 1,345 downwards.
GGCACGTCGATGGCGCCCACCCAGTGGGCCAAGGACTTCACCACCGGGGTGGCGATGAAAGAGATCAGCAGCGCCACCACCAGGGCCGCGGCGATCCGGGCGATGGCGGGCATTTCCAGTATCATTGGATATCAAACCTCCCTTTCGGCCAAAGGCCTGGGCTCAGCGGGGGGCGAAGCCCACCTTCTTGTGGACCTTCCGCAGGGTCCGGTGGGCGATGGCGGCGGCCTTCTCCGCCCCCTGGCGGTAGAGGCTCTCCAGATACCCCTTGTCCCCCAGCAGGCGCTCGGTCTCCTCCCGGATGGGGCGGAGGGCCTCGATGACGGCCTCCCCCACGGCGGGCTTGAAGGCGCCGTAGCCCTGGCCGGCAAACTCCTGCTCCACGGCCTCGGGGGTCTTGCCGGTGACGGCGGCGTAGATCTCAATGAGGTTGGACACGCCGGGCTTGTCGGGGGAGCGATAGATGCCCCCCTCGCTGTCGGTGACCGCCCGCTTGAACTTCCGGAGGATGACCTCCGGCTTGTCCATCACCAGAATGTAGGAGTTCTCGTTGGAGCTGGACTTGCTCATCTTCTTGTCCGGCTCGCTGAGAGACATGACCCGGGCGGCCACCTTGGGGATGTAGGCCTCGGGCATGGTGAACACGTCCCCGTAGATCCCGTTGAACCGCTGGGCGATGTTCCGGGTGATCTCCACGTGCTGGCGCTGGTCCTCCCCCACCGGGACAAGGTCGGCCTGGTAGAGGAGGATGTCGGCGGCCATGAGGGCGGGGTAGGTAAACAGGCCGGCGTTGACGTTGTCGGCGTGGGTGGCCGACTTGTCCTTGAACTGGGTCATGCGGCTGAGCTCGCCGAACATGGTGTAGCAGTTGAGCACCCAGGCCAGCTCCGCGTGCTGGGGCACGTGGGACTGGATGAAGATGATGCTCTTCTCCGGGTCCAACCCACAGGCGATAAACTGGGCGTAAAGTTCCAAGGACTGCCGGCGCAGGGCCGCCGGGTCCTGGCGGACGGTGATGGCATGCTCGTCGGCGACGCAATAGATGGCGTTATAGTCCTCCTGCAAGGTAACCCAGTTGCGCAAAGCCCCCAAGTAATTGCCCAGGGTGATCTTCCCACTGGGCTGGGTGGCGCTGAAAATGATCTTTTTCTCGTGTTCCATAGATACCTCCATGGGCAGTAGGCCCATTGTTCTCTGCAAAAGCCCATTGGGCTTAAATTTCATGCTTTCTTATCTTACCACAACCGCCCCCGCCATGCAAGAATCCGCGCAATAAACCTTGACTTTTCTCCCGGCGGATTTTAGAATATGACCCAGAAAAACGACATGGAAAGGGAGGCCCTTC
>DXDK01000060.1 GCA_019115545.1 Candidatus Evtepia faecavium | reverse complement strand
GGCGGCATCCTGGCCATCCTGTCCACCGCTCCCTTCTTCCTGGCTGGTTTCGAGACCATCCCCCAGGGCGTTGAGGACGCCGGCGGCGACATCAAGTCCGTTGGTAAGACCGTGGTGCTCTCCGTGGCCCTGGCCTGTATCTTCTACGCCATCCTGCTGTTCTGCTTCGGCTATGCTTGGCCCTGGCTCGAGTTCGCTCAGCCCACCGCTGTTGGCGGCGAGATGACCAACCCCGCGGCAGCTACCATGCTGAGAATGCTCTACGGCGGCGCAGCCGGCGAGGTCCTGTACTGGATCATCACCATCGGCGCTCTGGCCGGCCTGTTCACCACCTGGAACGGCTTCTTCATGGCCTCCGCCCTGCTGCTGATGGGCATGGCCCGTGGCCGTCTGATGCCCAGAATCTTCGCTCGTCAGAACAAGAACGGCATCCCCGTTCCCGCTCTGATCGTCTGCCTGATCCTGTCCCTGGTCGGCCCCTTCGCCGGCGCTGGCATCATCGGCGACCTGACCTGCTTCTCCGGCGCGGCCTTCGTGCTGTCCTGGATGCTGACCTCCTTCTCCCTGGTCCGGCTGCGTAAGACCGAGCCCGACCTGGAGCGTCCCTACAAGATCCCCGGCGGCATTGGCATGGGCTACTTCGCCTCCATCGTCTCCGCAGTGGTCTTCGTCCTGCTGTTCGTCCCCGGCAACCCCGTGTACATGGGCAAGCTGGCCATCATCATGTTCATCGGCTGGATGGTCATTGGCCTGATCCTGTACCTGGCCTCCAGCGGCCAGCGCAGAGGCGTCAGCCAGGCTGAGCTGAAGGACGGCGTGTTCCACGGCATGGAGGACAGAAAGCACCAGGCCTAATGGCTGGAAGGCGCTTTTCCCTTCAAACGTTTCGCAAATCCCCTGTCCCAGTGATGTTTTCAAAGGAGTAATTCTATGAATGAAGCAGAGGCCGCTGGCACCATCTTAGATGAAATTGCCAGCAACCAGGTCATCATGACGGAGGTCTTGATCTACGGCGTAGCCAGTATCATCCTGATCCTCCTGCTGGATCTCTTCGCCGCAAAAGCGATCGGGGATAGACAGTCCATGGAGTACAAGATTCTGAGGATCCCGCGGTTCACCGCCATCTTCGTAGTCTGTATGTTCACCGTGGTCATCGGCGTGATCTGCCTCTACAACCAAGAGTTCAGCGTCACCCGATCCACCCTGACGTATTTCGGCTTGCCCTACTTCATTGCTGTGTTTTACTACCTGGTCAAGATGCTGCGCAGAGTCCGTTCCGTCCAGAAGCGGCGGAAGATGATGCGATAAGGATCGGAAAACAAAACGAAAGCGCCGGAGCAAACGCTCCGGCGCTTTTTATAATTGGGGAGCCAACGGCTCCCCAATTTGGGGGATGGCAGCCCGACCCGCGCCAGCAAAGCTGGCACTCTCGGGCTGAGAAGAATAAAACCCCTGGCGGAGCCAGGGGTTTTATGATTGTATGGGGTTCCGCCGCCTGCGGGCGGCGGAAGTCTGCGACGCTTTTGAGAAAGGCCTCGCAGAGTTCCGGCTTTCGCAAAAGCCGGAAAAAAGTGGAATCCATTTTTTGACCGGCTTTGCCGGCCAAAAAATTCTTCTCAGCCGCAAGTGTGCCCGACAGGGCGCGCGCGGCGGCTGCTTTCCCTTAAATTTGGAAGCCGCATCCGCGGCTTTCAAATTTCTGCCCGCAAAAAACCGAACGCAAACGCGTTCGGCTCTTTGCAGTGTATTTAGGAAGAGAGAAAAAAGAGAGAGAAAAGAAAGAGGTTTGTTGGCTTTCCTGCTACGACTATAGCATAGCACAAGGGGGTGGGGGAAAAGTGGATAATTTACTAACTTTAAGTGAACAAATTATGAACGTAAAAACAGGCATTTGTAACTTACTCACTCTACGGCGATAAACTCCGCCGTAACATACCCCACCTGGTCCCCGAACTGGATGAGGTACCAGTCGGCGTACTCGTTGATCACCGTCACCCGGGCCCCGTCATAGAGCTGGGCGATGGGGGCGGCGTCGGCCTCCGGCCGGGGGTAGACGTCCAGGGCGCCCAGCTCCGCCCGGACCTCCCCGGGCTGGGGGTGGCTGGCGGGGAAGAAGGGGATGCCGAAGTACTCCGTGAGGGAGAGCACCAGGCTGGCGGCCATGGCCTGGATGTGGGAGACGATCCACTGGGCGTCCTCCCCGTTGTCGTGGAAGCCCAGCTCCAGGAGCACGGCGGGGGCCCGCACCCGGCGGACCTCGCCGATGGTGGTGGTGGGCTCGGTGCGCACCAGGTTGGGCAGGGGATAGATGGCCTTCAGGCCGTTGACCAGGAACTGGGCCGCCCGCATCCCCCGGGCGCTGCCAGGGAAGTAGAAGGCGATGATCCCACGGTTCTGCCCCGCCTGGCCTTCCCCGGAGGCGTTGGAGTGCAGGGCCAGGTGGAGGTCGTAGTTCCCCGCGTTGGAGGCGCGGATGGCGGCGGCGGCGGTCATGTCGGGGGTGTTGCGGACGTACTGGATCCCCGAGGCATAGAGAATGGGCTCCATGGCGTCGGCCAGGTGGTTCATCCACTCCTCTTCGGTGCCCAGGTTGTCGGCGTAGTGGTTGTACTCCTGGGTGGACGGGGACAGATAGATGATGGGCAAGACGATCCCTCCTTTTTTCCCATCCTATGCCCCGGCGGGGGAGGGGGTGCGCCGTTGCAATCCCCCCGGGGGTGTGCTATGATGGGGAAAAACCACCAGGGAGGCGTTTTCCATGGACCTGTGCAACCCCAAAGAGATCAAGGCCCTTTTGGCCCGCCACGGCTTTCACTTCTCCAAGAGCAAGGGGCAGAACTTCCTCATCCAGCCCTGGGTGCCCCAGCAGGCGGCGGAGGCCTCCGGGGCAGGGCCCGGGGTGGGGGTGCTGGAGATCGGCCCTGGTATCGGCCCCCTCACCGCCCAGCTGGCCCAGCGGGGGGAGAAGGTGGCGGCGGTGGAGCTGGACCGCGCCCTCCTGCCCATCCTGGCGGAGACCATGGCCCCCTATCCCAACGTGGAGATCGTCCCCGGGGACATTTTGAAGCTGGACCTGCCCGCCTTTTGCCGGGAGCGCTTTCCCGGCCTGCCGGTGGTGGTGTGTGCCAACCTGCCCTATAACATCACCACCCCGGTGCTCACCGCCCTGCTCCAGAGCGGCTGCTTCCAGGCCGTCACGGTGATGATCCAGCGGGAGGTGGCCCGGCGGATCTGCGCCCAGCCGGGCACGGCGGACTACGGGGCTTTCACCCTCCTGTGCCAGTACTATGCCCACAGCGAGATCCTCTTCGACGTGCCCCCCTCCTGTTTCCTCCCCGCCCCCAAGGTGACCTCCTCGGTGATCCGCATGACCATCCGCCCGGCCCCGCCGGTTCCGGTGGAGGACCCAGCCCTCTTCTTCCGGGTGGTCCGGGGGGCCTTCGGCCAGCGGCGGAAGACCCTGCTCAACAGCCTCTCCTCCGTCCTGACCCCCGCCTGGGGGAAGGAGGAGATCGCCCAGGCCATCCGGGCCTGCAATTTGCCGGAGACCGTCCGGGGGGAGCGCCTGGGTTTTGCAGACTTTGCCCAATTCACCAAAAAAATCCAAGAAATCCGGGGAAGTTAAGGATTGTCGCTTGCATAAAAAGTTGCAACGAGATATAATGTTAAAAGCAAGTGCAGCTCGAAGGAGGGCGTTTAACATGGAATTGACAAAGAACCAGGCGGTGCTGGACTGGATCGACCAGCAGATCGCCTTGACCAAACCGGACCAAGTCATCTGGATCGACGGCAGCGAGGCCCAGCTGGAGCAGCTCCGGCAGCAGGCCTGCGCCAGCGGCGAAATGTATAAGCTCAACCAGGAGAAACTCCCCGGCTGTTACCTTCACCGGTCTGACCCCACAGACGTGGCCCGGGTGGAGAGCCGGACCTTCATCTGCTGCAAGAAGCAGGAGAACGCGGGTCCCACCAACAACTGGATGGACCCCGACGAGATGTATGCCAAGCTGCACAAGCTGTATGACGGCTCCATGAAGGGCCGTACCATGTACGTCATTCCCTATTGCATGAGTGTGGTGGGTTCCCCCTTTGCCAAGTACGGCATTGAGCTCACCGATTCCATCTACGTGGTCCTGAACATGGCCATCATGACCCGGATGGGGGAGGAGGTCATCCCCTATCTGGACGAGAACTTCATCAAGGGCCTCCACGCCTGCGCCGACCTGGACCCGGAGGAGCGGTACATCGTCCAGTTCCCCGAGGACAACGTGATCATGTCCATCAACTCCGGCTACGGCGGCAACGTGCTCCAGGGCAAGAAGTGCTTTGCCCTGCGCATCGCCTCCAACCTGGGCCGGCAGGAGGGGTGGCTGGCCGAGCACATGCTCATCCTGGGCGTCCAGAACCCCCAGGGGGAGGTGCGCTACGTCACCGGCGCCTTCCCCTCCGCCTGCGGCAAGACCAACCTGGCCATGATCATCCCCCCCGAGGGGTATCAGAAGAACGGCTGGAAGTGCTGGTGCGTGGGGGACGACATCGCCTGGCTCCGGGTGGGGGAGGACGGCCGCCTCTGGGCCGTGAACCCTGAGAAGGGCTTCTTCGGCGTGGCCCCGGGCACCAATGCCAAGTCCAACCCCAACGCCCTGGCCACCACCAACCAGGGGACCATCTTCACCAACGTGGCCCTGAACCTGGAGGACGACACCGTCTGGTGGGAGCACCTCACCCCCAATCCTCCCCAGCACGCCCTGGACTGGAAGGGCAACCCCTGGAGCCCGGACACCGCCACCGGCCCCGCGGCCCATCCCAACTCCCGCTTCACCGCCCCGGCGGAGAACTGCCCCTGCATCTCCCCGGAGTTCAACAACCCCCACGGGGTGCCCATCTCCGCCATCATCTTCGGCGGCCGCCGGGCCAAGACGGCCCCCCTGGTCTACCAGTCCCGGGACTGGAAGCACGGCGTCTTCGTGGGCTCCGTGATGGGCTCGGAAAAGACCGCCGCCGCTGAGGGCACTGTGGGGGAGACCCGCCGGGACCCCATGGCCATGCTGCCCTTCTGTGGCTACCACATGGGGGACTACTGGCAGCACTGGCTGGACATGGAGGCGGACATCCCCAACCCGCCCAAGATCTTCAACGTCAACTGGTTCCGCACCGACGACCAGGGCCACTTCATCTGGCCCGGCTTCAGCGAGAACCTGCGGGTGATCGAGTGGATCCTCAAGCGCTGCTTCGACGAGGTGGGCGCCCGGGAGAGCGAGATCGGTTACCTCCCCAACCCCGAGGACATCAACCTGGAGGGCTCCGGGGTGGACCGGGAGACCCTGGCCTCCCTGCTGAACGTGGATCGGGACCTCTGGCGGGCGGAGACCCGGCAGATCCGGGACTTCTACGGCCAGTTCGGCGACAAGCTCCCCCACGTCCTGGCCCAGGAGCTGGAGAACCTGGAGGCCCGCCTGAAGGACTAAAACTGCATAACCTGCCCTGCGCCGCCGGCCTTTGGCCGGCGGCGTTTTGCCCTCCTCCCCCAAACCTTGCGCCGCCCCCCGCTCCTGTGGTATAATAAACTTCCAATCCCAGAACGTGAAGGAGGCCGCCATGCGGATTCTCGGCATCGACCCCGGCTATGCCATTGTGGGCTTCGGCGTCCTGGAGGCCCAGGGGGCCCAGGTCCGCCTGGTCCGCTGCGGGGCCATCAACACCCCGGCGGGGGTTCCCATGCCCCAGCGCCTGGTGCAGATCCAGGAGGACCTGGAGACCCTCATCCACCAGTTCTCCCCGGAGGCCATGGCCATTGAGGAGCTGTTCTTCAACACCAACGTCACCACCGGCATCGGCGTGGCCCAGGCCCGGGGGGTCATCCTCATGACCGCGGCCAAGCTGGGGGTGGCTGTCTACGAATACACCCCCTCCCAGGTGAAGCAGGCGGTGGTGGGCTATGGCAAGGCGGAGAAGCGCCAGGTGATGGACATGACCCGGCGGCTGCTCCACCTGGCTGCCGTGCCCAAGCCCGACGACGCGGCGGACGCGGTGGCCATCGCCCTGTGCCACGCCCGGTCCCACACCTCCCGGCTGCTCCGGGGATGACAGGAAGGAGCACTGTCCCATGTTTTACTACCTCAAGGGCACCGCGGCCCACCTGGGCCCCAACCTGGCGGTGATCGACTGCGGGGGGGTGGGCTACGCCTGCCGCACCACCAGCTATACCCTCTCCGCCCTCCAGGCGGGGCAGCCCGCCAAGCTGTACACCCATCTCAGCGTCCGGGAGGACGGGGTGGATCTCTACGGCTTCGCCTCGGAGAACGAGCGCAGCTGCTTCCAGATGCTCATCGCCGTCTCCGGGGTGGGGCCCAAGGCCGCCCTGTCCATCCTCTCAGCCACCACCCCGGAGGGCCTGGCCACCGCCATCATCACCGGCAACGAGAAGGCCCTCATGGTGGCCCCGGGCATCGGGAAGAAAACCGCCCAGCGGATCATCCTGGAGCTGAAGGACAAGCTGGCCCAGGGCCAGCTCTCCCCGGCGGAGGAGCGCTACGGCGGCACCGGCGTCACGGTGATCCCCCAGGACAAGACCTCCGAGGCCACCGCCGCCCTGGCGGTGCTGGGCTATGGCCCGGCGGAGATTGCCGCCGCCCTGAAGGGCCTGGACCTGGAGCACCTCTCCCTGGAGGAGATCGTCCGCCAGGCCCTGCGGAACACCATGAAGAAGTGAAGGGAGGCCCCCTATGAGCATTGACTTTTCCCAGGAAGAGAGCCAGACCCCTCTCATGACCTCCTCCCTCCGCCGGGAGGACGAGGGGGAGGTCTCCCTCCGGCCCAGGCGCCTGGCGGAATACATCGGCCAGGAAAAGGCCAAGGAGAACCTCTCGGTCTTCATCGACGCGGCCAAGCTGCGGAACGAGCCCCTGGACCACGTCCTCCTCCACGGCCCCCCGGGGCTGGGGAAGACCACCCTCTCCGGCATCATCGCCAACGAGATGGGGGTGAACATCCGCATCACCTCCGGCCCTGCCATTGAGAAGCCCGGGGACCTGGCCGCCCTGCTCACCAACCTCAACGAGAACGACATCCTCTTTGTGGACGAGATCCACCGCCTCAACCGGTCGGTGGAGGAGATTTTGTACCCCGCCATGGAGGACTTCGCCATCGACATCATCATCGGCAAGGGCCCCTCGGCCAACTCCATCCGGCTGGACCTGCCCCGGTTCACCCTCATCGGGGCCACCACCCGGGCGGGGCAGCTCTCCGCCCCCCTTCGGGACCGCTTCGGCGTCACCCTGCGGCTGGAGCTCTACACCCCGGAGGAGCTCCGCCGCATTGTCACCCGCTCGGCGGGTATTCTGGAGGTGCCCATCGAGCGGGCGGGGGCCATGGAGATCGCCAAGCGCAGCCGCGGCACCCCCCGTATCGCCAACCGGATGCTCCGGCGGGTCCGGGACTTTGCCCAGGTGAAGGCCGGGGGCGTCATCACCCAGGGCGTGGCCGACAAGGCCCT
>DXDK01000059.1 GCA_019115545.1 Candidatus Evtepia faecavium | reverse complement strand
TCCGCCAGGCCGCCGCCGAGGCCGCCCTCAAGGAGCGGGCCGGGCGGCTGCTCACCGCCCGGATGCTCTCCGCCGGCCAGCTGGCGGAGAAGCTCACCGCCAAGGGAGCCACCCAGGAGCAGGCCGCCCGGGTGGTGGCCTGGGCCCAGGAGGTGGGCCTGCTGGACGACGAGGAATACGCCAAAGCCTTGGCCCGGCATTACAGGGCCAAGGGCTATGGCCGCTATAAAATCAAAGACGAGTTCTACCGCCGCCGCGTCCCCCGAGAGTATTGGGAGCAGGCCCTGGCCGGCCTGGAGCCCCCCGATGTCTGGCTGGCGGACTTCCTGGCCCGGAAGATCCAGGACCCGGAGGACCCAGCCCAGATCAAGAAAGCCTCAGACGCCCTGGTGCGCCGGGGCTTTTCCTGGCAGGAGGTCTCCCAGGCGGTGTCCCGTTTTCTGGACGGGGAGGAACCCTGAGAGGTGAAGCGCATGAAAGTTGGATTTGTTTCTCTTGGCTGCGCCAAGAACCAGGTCAACTGCGAGCAGATGATCTGGAAGACGTACGAGGCCGGCCATGAGGTGGCCCTGGGGGCGGAGGACTGCGACGTGGCGGTGGTGAACACCTGCGGCTTCCTGGAGGAGGCCCGCCAGGAGGCCCTGGCGGAGATCGACGCCCTGGCCCAGGCCAAGGCGGAGGGCAAGCTGCAAAAGATCCTCGTCACCGGCTGCATGGCCCAATGGTGGAAGGACGAGATCGCCCAGCGCTGTCCCGCCGCCGACGGCTTCCTCGGGGTGAGCGGCTACGAGGACATCGCCCAGGTGCTGGAGCAGATGATGGCAGGCCAGCGCCCCGCCCACTTCGGAGACATCGACGCCCCCGTGCCGGAGACCGACCGGGTGGTGTGCACCTCCGACCACTGGGCCTGGCTGCGCATCGCCGAGGGGTGCGACAACCGCTGCGCCTACTGCGTCATCCCCTACATCCGGGGGAAGTTCCGCAGCCGGCCGGAGGAGGCCATCCTGGCCGAGGCCCGGGACCTGGCCCAGGCGGGGATGAAGGAGCTCATCGTGGTGGCCCAGGACATCACCCGCTACGGCCTGGACCTCTACGGGGAGCGCACCCTGGCCAAGCTCCTGCCCAAGCTGTGCGCCATTGAGGGCATCCACTGGATCCGCCTGCACTACCTCTACCCCGACGAGATCACCGACGAGCTCATCGACGTCATCGCCAACGAGCCGAAGATCGTAAAATACCTGGACATCCCCATCCAGCACATCAGTGACCGGATGCTGAAGGCCATGCACCGCCGGGGCACCGGAGGGGAGATCCGGGCCCTGTTTGCCAAGCTGCGGGAGCGGATCCCCGGCCTGGTCCTCCGCACCAGCCTCATCGCCGGCTTCCCGGGGGAGACGGAGGAGGACTTTGAGGAGCTGTGCACCTTCCTCCGGGCCTTTCCCATCGAGCGGGCGGGGGTTTTCCCCTACTCCCCGGAGCCGGGGAGCCCCGCGGCAGCCTTCCCTGACCAGGTGGACGAGGACGTGAAGCGCCGCCGGGTAGAGCTGATCACCGAGCTCCAGCTGGCGGTGGTGGACGACTGGTGCGAGGGCATGACCGGCCAGGTGGTGGAAGTCCTCTGCGAGGGGTACGACGACGAGACTGAGCTCTTCTACGGCCGCAGCTATGCCGACTCCCCGGGCATCGACGGCCTGGTCCACTTCGAGGGGGAGGAAGGGGGCGTGGCCCCCGGGAACTTCTACCAGGTGAAGGTCACCGGCAACTACGACGGCGAACTCATCGGCATTCTGTATGAGGAGGACGACCAACCATGACCACAGCCAACAAACTCACCCTGTGCCGGGTGGTGATGATCCCCATCTTCCTGGTGCTGCTCTATGTGGACTTCTCCGGCCACCTGTGGGCCGCCCTGGCAGTGTTCATCCTGGCCAGCGTCACCGACTTCATCGACGGCTACGTGGCCCGGCATTACAACCAGATCACGGATTTTGGCAAGTTCATGGACCCCCTGGCGGATAAACTTCTGGTGATGTCCGCCATGGCCTGGTTCGTGGAGGTGGCCTGGATGCCCGCCTGGGCCTTCTTCGTGGTCATCGCCCGGGAGCTGGCCGTCACCGGCCTGCGCCTGGTGGCGGTGGAACAGGGCCGGGTCATCGCCGCGGCCAAGTCCGGCAAGGTGAAAACCGCCTGCACCATGGTGGGCATCATCCTCATGCTGATCTTCCCCAACGCCACCCTGCGCCTGGTGTGCGTGGCGGTGATCCTGGTGACCACCATCTACTCCGGCATCGAGTATTTCGTGAAGAACAAGGACGTGCTGGCCAAGGGCACCATGTGAGAGAAAGGCGGTGGCGCTGTGCTAGCCCTGGCCCTGGCCATGGTGGAGGGCCCGGAGGAGCAGAGCAAGTTTCGAGCCCTGGCGGCCCGGTATGAGCGGCTCATGTTCCACGTGGCCCGGCAGATTTTGCCCAACGAACAGGACGCGGAGGACGCGGTCCAGGAGGCCTTTCTGGCCATCGCGAAAAATTTCTCCAAAATTTCTGCGGTGGACAGTCCAAAAACCAAGGCCTTCGTCGTTATAGTAACGGAGAGCAAAGCCATTGACATCGCCCGGAAGAACGCCCGCCAAGGCCAGCAGGTCCCCCTGGAGGACCTGCCGGGTCTCTCCGTCCCAGCCCAGGGGGAGGACAGCCTTACCCAGTGCATCCTCCGCCTGCCCGCCCGGTACCGGGCGTGGATCCAACTGCACTATGCCCAGGGATACACAGCGGAGGAGACGGCGGAGATCTTGGGCCTCTCCAAGGAGGCCGGCTATAAGCTGGGCCAGCGGGCGAAGCAACGGCTGGAGATCCTGTGCCGAGAGGAGGGACTGCTATGATCCCGGAGGAATCGCTGCGCCAAGCCGCCCAGAGAGCCCAGGAGGCCCTCCTGGACAGCCTGCCGGAGACCCCGGCGGCGCACACCTTCTCCCCGGCTTATCGGAGAAAGCTGGCCCGCCTGGCCCGCCGGATGGACCGTAAGCCCCGGCCGCCCCACTGGGTCCTCCACCGGGTGGCGGGGATCCTGCTGGCGGCGGTGTGCCTGGGGGGCGTGGTGCTGGGGACCAATGCCCAGGCCCGGGAGGCCTTCTTCGGCTGGATCCGGGAGCAGAAGGCGGACAGCCTGTGGTACACCTACCAGGGGGACACCGTCCCGGAGGGCACGCCGGTGGCCTATCAGATCACCGTGCCGGAGGGGTACCAGCTGGACGAGGATGTGTGGGGGGAATCCTTCCACGCCGAGGACGGCGGGTATGTCCGGGAGCGCTACGTCAACGCAGCCGGGGAAGAGATCTGCTTCACCTATGTCTACGGGACCGACCGTTGGAAGGACATGGCCTTCGCCATGGAGGACCGGGTGGCGCGGAAGAACCTTCGGATCCACGGCAGCCCGGCGGAGCTCTACCTGTCCCCGGAGCCGGAGGGCCGCAGCGTGATCCTTTGGATCGACTACGCCACCGGCGCCCTGCTGGAGGTGGCGGCTCCCCTGGAGGAGGCGGACCTCATCGCCCTGGCGGAGAGCGCTGCCCCGGTGGAAACGCAAGGTTTTTGAAAAAATTTCACATTCGGTGTCCAAAACCACCTCCCGGTTTCGTTATAGTGGGTAGAGACGAAGCCGGGAGGTGGTTTGCGTACCCTTCCCCGGGCGCGTCACGAACCACGCCTCTCCTTCCCCGGAAAGAGAGAATCCAACCAGAAAGGATGACACCGATATGGCAAAGAAACGGATCCTCCCCCTGCTCCTCACCGCCCTGCTGCTGGCCGCCTGCTGCGCCTGCGGGGGCCCCTCTACCCAGGACATGGCAGACCAGGAGGAAGTCACCAACCGCACCTGGAAAACCGACGCCTACACCCTGGCCCTCCCCGGAGGCTTCGCCGCCCAGAAAGGGGAGGGGGATGCTGTGACCCTCACCCTGGACGGCCAGGCGGTGGGTGGGGTCCAGGTGGTGCCCTATCCCGACGCTGCGGGCCTCCTGGACACCCTGGGGAACGCCAGCGAGGACAGCCGGGACAGGGGCAAGGAGCTGATGCGCCAGCTGTCCCCGGAGGAGCGACTGGCCTACATGATGACGGTTTCCGAGGACGGGACCTGCCTGGAGATCTCCTGCTCCCCCGACACCCCGGACGCCACCCCCGAGGAGGAGATTCTGCACTATCTCTTCCCCCAGGGGGACCAGTTCTACGACCTCTACTTCCAGCCCAGCCAGGTCCCCCAGGACCAGCAGATCCTCCTGGTGGAGGGCTTTGCCCTGAATCCGTGACCAGATGGGCACGCCGCACAAAGGCGGGGCCCAACGGCCCCGCCTTTCTCCCTTGACACCGCCCTTCAGCCGTGGTAATATACTGGTGCGAAAACTTCATCTCGCGTGGAACGGGAAGAGTACCCTGCCAGAACCGGACAGAGAGGGGCGGTCACCGACTGCAAGCCGCCCTGCGGGGAGACGGGGGAACGTGCGCCCGGGAGCGAGGGGGATGCAGACGCCCCCCGGTTTGGCACCGTTACCGGCCTTTCGAGTGAGAAACAAGAGTGGAACCGCGGTAACCCTATCGCCTCTTGACCCCTGTGGAGGGTCGGGAGGCGTTTTTTGCTGCCTGGCCCTGGTCCCTTTGGGGCGGGGCGGGCATAGCATGGGGCGGTATTTTTTCTGAATTTTTGTGAGGTGACCGGAACCGATGTTTCATTTGAAAGAGACTTTAGCGGCCTACCAGGCCCGTGACCCGGCGGCCCGGAGCAAGCTGGAGGTCCTCCTCCTCTACCCCGGCGTCCATGCCACCATGTATCATCAGGCGGCTCACTTCTGTTACTGCCACAATATGAAGTTCCTGGCCCGGACCATCTCCCAGTGGAGCCGGTTCTGGACGGGGATCGAGATCCACCCCGGGGCCAAGATCGGCCGCCGCCTGGTCATCGACCACGGCATGGGGGTGGTCATCGGGGAGACCGCGGAGATCGGGGACGACTGCCTGCTCTACCACGGGGTCACCCTGGGGGGCACCGGCAAGGACCAGGGCAAGCGCCACCCCACCATCGGCAACCACGTCCTGGTCTCCACCGGGGCCAAGGTTTTGGGCCCCTTTAAGGTGGGGGACGGGGCCCGCATCGCCGCCAACGCCGTGGTCCTCAAGGAGGTCCCGGAGAACGCCACCGCCGTGGGCGTCCCCGCCCGGGTGGTGCGCATCGCCGGGGAAAAGACCAACTTCGTAGGGGACGTGGACCAGGTCAGCGTCACCGACCCCCTGCAGAAGGAGCTGGAGGCCATCAACTCCCGCCTGACCTGGCTGGAGAACTATCTGGACCAAAAACTGGACGGCGCCGTCCTCCACAGAGAACAAGAAACCAACGGGGAGCCCATCCCCGGGAAGGAGAGCCAACATGAAGCTGTTTAACACCATGACCCGCCAAAAGGAGGAGTTCGTCCCCATCACCCCGGGAGAGGTGAAGATGTACTGCTGCGGCCCCACGGTCTACAACTACATCCACGTGGGCAACGCCCGGCCCATGATCCTCTTCGACGTGCTGCGCCGGTACCTGGAGTACCGGGGGTACGACGTGACCTTCGTGCAGAACTTCACCGACGTGGACGACAAGATCATCAACCGGGCCAACGAGGAGGGCACCACCTCCCAGGCCATTTCGGAGAAGTACATCGAGGAGTACTTCAAGGACGCCCACGGCCTGGGGGTGCGGGACGCCACCATCCACCCCAAGGCCACGGAGAACATCCCCCAGATCATCGCCCTGGTGCAGACCCTCATCGACAAGGGGTACGCCTACGCCGTGAACGGGGATGTGTACTACCGCACCAAGAAGTTTGACGACTATGGTAAGCTCTCCCACCAGCCCATTGAGGACCTCCAGGCCGGGGCCCGGATCGACGTCAACGACGTGAAGGAGGACCCCCTGGACTTCGCCCTCTGGAAGGCCGCCAAGCCCGGCGAGCCCTATTGGGACTCCCCCTGGGGCCAGGGGCGGCCCGGCTGGCACATCGAGTGCTCCGCCATGTCCAACCGCTACCTGGGCAAGACCATTGACATCCACTGCGGCGGGGAGGACCTCCAGTTCCCCCACCACGAGAACGAGATCGCCCAGTCCGAGGCCGCCAACGGCTGCAAGTTCGTCAACTACTGGCTCCACAACGGCTTTTTGAACATCAACAACCAGAAGATGTCCAAGTCCCTGGGCAACTTCTTCACCGTCCGGGAGGCCGCCGAGGCCTACGGCTATGAGGCGGTGCGGTTCTTCATGCTCTCCGCCCAGTACCGCTCCCCCCTGAACTATTCCCGGGACTCCCTCATCATGGCCCAGAACTCCCTGGAGCGGCTGTACACCGCCGAGAGCAACCTGGAATTCCTGGTGAAGAACGGGGCCGACGGGGACATGACCGCCGAGGAGAAGGCTTTTACGGAGACCTTTGACAGCTACCGCCAGAAGTTTGACGACGCCATGGACGACGACCTGAACACCGCCGACGCCGTCAGCGTCATCTTCGAACTGGTCCGGGCCATCAACATCGCCGTGGAGAAGAACCCCACCAAGGCCCTGGCCCAGGCCTGCCTGGATATGCTCCACGAGTTCACCGAGGTGCTGGGCCTGCTGTACAACAAGAAGGAGACCGACGATGACCTCACCGAAAAGGTGGAGGCCATGATCCAGGCCCGCCAGGCCGCCCGGAAGGCCAAGAACTTCGCCGAAGCCGACCGCATCCGGGACGAGCTGAAGGCCATGGGCATCACCCTCATGGACACCCCCCAGGGGGTCAAGTGGTCCAAGGATTGACCGCGACCACCCTTCCCCAAGCGTTGATGACGGCCAGGTACCGGGGCTTCCCGGTGCCTGGCCTTCCCTTTGGGACGGGGCGGGGCCGTGGCGGAAAAGAAAGGAGCCTACCATGAAACAACGCCTGCAAGCCCTGCTGCTGGC
>DXDK01000058.1 GCA_019115545.1 Candidatus Evtepia faecavium | reverse complement strand
AGGGGGAGCCTCAGCACATGGGTCATGGCGGCGCGCCGGATGTTCCGGGCGGTGCGGAAGGCCGCGATGTGGGTGGACATGAGGGCGGCAAAGTACAGCAGGATGCTGCCGATGGCAAACCACACCGCCATCCAGCCCCAGCGGCCCAGATCCCCGGCCCCGTCCAGGCTGGGCCAGGCGGACAATACGCTCCTGGCCACCAGCCAGACGCACAGGTAAGGCACCAGCCCCAGCACCGCCGACAGGGCGGACAGGACACAGCCCAGGATGGTCAGGTTCTTATGCCCGCCCGCATAGCCCAGGATGCGGGCAAGGCTGCTCGGTTTCTTTTGCTTCAAAGGGATCCCTCCTTCTCTGTTAGTTAGTTGTTGCTAACTCATATCCAAAAAAGATAGGGGTTACTCCCCCATCAATTTCAGCCATCCGGCGGTGTAAAAGTCCCGGAGCTGGTCCACATCCCGCAGGGCTTGGTCCTTTGGCATGTCGTGGATCACGATCTCAAAGATCCCGCTCATCATTCCGCTGGCGATGATGTGGCACAGGGACCTGTCCAGCGCGGGGATGTCCCGCCCCAGGCGGCGAAGCACCTCCATGTACTGGAGGGTGTACTCCACCTCAACCTCCACCATGTTGTGGACGAAGTGCTCATAGCTGGTGCCCTCCGAGCGGGTGAGGAGCAGTTTCACCGGCTCCCGGTGGGCGCAGATGTAGTCCACCATCCAGTGGACGCAGTGGGAGGACTCCACCCCCATGTGCTCCGGCTGTTCCTCTTCCGGCAGCTCGGCAAAGGAGGTCTGGGCCTCCATGAACTTCCCCATGAGGGCGGCGGCGTGAGGCTCCACCAGGGCGTTGAACAGGGCCTCCTTGCTGGAAAAGTATCCGTAGAAGGCGCCCGTGGTCACCCCGGCATTCTTTGTGATTTGCCGCAGGGAGGCCCCCAGAAAGCCTTTCTCTAAAAACTCCGCCAGGGCGGCCTGCTGAATTTTCTTCTTGGTATCCGGCGCGGTTTCTGCCATAACGCTCTCCATGTAACAGTGTGATATAACAGTGTTATCATAATCCAGGGCCAGGCATTTGTCAAGTGGCGTTTTCACTTTTTTTCGGTGCGTCGGCCCCCTCACCCCGGGGTGCGTTCCGCCGGTACACCAGGAAGGCCACCGCCGCCGTCACCCCCTCGGTGACCCAGAAGGCGTGCCACACCCCCTCCGGCCCCAGGGCTCGGCTGAGGAGAAGGGCCGCCGGGAGCATCACCACCAGGTAGCGGCACAGGGAGATGACCAGGGAGGGCAGGCCCTTCCCCAACCCCTCCAGGGCCCCGGAGGAGGCCACCGTCACCGCGGAGACCAGAAAGCCGATGCTGATCACCCGCAGGGCGGTCTCCCCCGCCTGGATGGTCTCGGGGTTGGTGGTGAACAGGCCCACCACCGGCCCGGGAACCAGCTGGCACACCACCGTCCCCGCCGCCATGATGCCGGCGCTCATGGCCAGCACCACCCGGTAGATCTGCTCCACCCGGCGGGGCTCCCCCGCCCCGTAGTTGTACCCCACCAGGGGGCGCATCCCCTGGACGAAGCCGTTGGCGGGGAGGTAGAGGAAGGTCTGGAGCTTGTAATAGATCCCCAGCACCAGCACGTAGACCTGGGACCAGCCGGCCAGGATGCCGTTGAGGGCAGAGATCAGCACCGAAGGCAGGGCCAGGTTCAGGGTGGCGGGGATGCCCACGCCGTACAGCCGGCGGGCCATGGCCCGCCGGGGGTGCATCTCCCCCCGGGTGATGTCCACCGGCAGGGGGCGCAGGCGGCAGAGGGCCAGGTAGATCCCCAGCGTGAGGCTCTGGCCGATTCCGGTGGCCAGGGCGGCCCCGGTCATCCCCAGCTGGGGGAAGGGGCCCAGGCCGAAGATCAGCAGAGGGTCCAGGACGATGTTGGTCACGCACCCGCACAGCAGGCTCACCATGGTGGCCTTCATCCGGCCCACCGCCTGAAAAATCTTCTCAAAGCTCAGCCCCAGGACGATGATGAGGGTGAAAGCAAAGGCCACCTGCCCGTACTCCACTCCCAGGGCCAGGACGGCTTCCGACTGGGTGAACCGCCCCAGAAAGGCGGGCAGCACCCCGATGCACCCAGCGGTGAGGGCCACCCCGTGGACCACCGTGAGGGCCATCCCCTGGCTGGCCGCCCGGCTGGCCTTCTCCCGCTCCCCCGCCCCCAGGTGGAAGGCGATCACCGCGTTGATGCCAATGCCGAAGCCCACCCCCACGGCGGTGATGAGGTTCTGCACCGGGTAGACCAGGGAGAGGGCGGTCATGGCGTCCTCGCTGATCTGGGCCACGAAGAAACTGTCCACGATGTTGTACAGGGAGTTGACCAGCATGGACAGCACCATGGGCAGGGACATGGACAGCACCAGGGGGAGGACGGGGCGCTCCTTCATAAAACTCTCGTTCACGGCAGGTTCCTCCTGTCTTGGTACGCGCAGACAGAAAACGCCACACAGCCCGAAGGCTGTGTGGCGAAAAGGGTAAGAGCAAATCTCATCCGGAAAAATCCACGCAAAGGTTTTCTGAGCCCGGCGCTGTTTGCCGGCTCTGGGTGGTAGTATACCCGATGGGGCGGCGGGTGTCAAGGGGGGAGCTGTGCTGCCGCACCCGCTGGGGCGGCTCATTCCTCCGGTGGGCCCTCCCCTTCCCAAGGGGAAAGCATCTGGGACGGCAGAATGCCAAAGTGCTCATACACCCTGGACAGGACTGTGCAGCTCAGCCGGGGCGGCACTTCCCCCCCCGCTCCAGTCGAGATAAAGTCTCACAGCCAATGCCGCAGGTCCTGGCCATCTTCCCTTTGGAGTATCCACATACCTGGCATAATGTTTTCAGGTTCCGACAAAAAAAGAGCAGTTCTGGTCTTGGCATGAATTCCCCTCCAAAGCGCACACTATATGATAATACAATGATAACACTTTGATGCTAGAATTGCAAGCCTACAACAAATAAAATGATAACAAAACGACAAGGAAGTGTTATCATGCCCTCCAACAAGATACAGACGGGGATCCGCTTCGACGACACCACCCGCAGGAAGCTCACATACATTGCCAAGAAGAACCACCGCTCCTTCAATGCCCAGATGGAATACCTGGCGGAGCAGTGTATTCAGGCCTATGAACAGGAACACGGAGAGATCCCCCTGGAGGAACCAGAGGACACGCTCCGCAGATAATCCACCCATAGCAAAGGGGGCGGCAACCGTGCCGCCCCCTTCTGTTTATCGCTCCACCCCGCAGGGGAAGGCGCTCTGGGCTGCCAGCTGGTCCAGCATGACGCTGGCATAGAACCGGTAGCCCCCGGAGAAGTTGTAGCAGTCGTACCCGTTCTGGGCCAGGATGCGGCAGGCCAGGTAGCTGCGCAGGCCGCTCTGGCACATGACATAGACGGGCTTGGTCTTGTCGATCTCCCCCAGGCGCTGGCGCAGCTCGTCCACGGGGATGTTGACAAAGCCCGGGGCACAGCCGCCGCTGTACTCCATGGGGGTGCGGGTGTCCAGGAGGGTGACGCTGCCGTCCCGGGGCAGGCCGGCCACCTGGTCCCAGTGGAACTGCTTCACCAGGCCCTTCTCGATGTTCTCGGCCATAAAGCCCGCCATGTTCACCGGGTCCTTGGCAGAGGCATAGGGCGGCGCGTAGGCCAGGTCCAGCTGGGCCAGGTCGGTGACCTTCAGCCCGGCCTGCATGGCCGTGGCGATGACATCGACCCGCTTGTCCACCCCCTCATAGCCCACGATCTGGGCCCCCAGGATGCGGAGGGTGCCCTTCTCGTAGAGGACCTTCATGGTCATCATCCGGCCCCCGGGATAGTAGCCGGCGTGGTTCATGGGGGAGAGAACCACCTTTTCATAGTCCAGGCCCGCCTCCCGGGCGGCGCGCTCGTTGAGGCCGGTGACCGCTGCGGTGAGGTCGCACACCTTGATCACCGAGGAGCCCTGGGCCCCGGGATAGCGGGTGTCCCCGCCGCAGAGGTTGTCGGCGGCCACCCGGCCCTGCTTGTTGGCCGGCCCCGCCAGGGCGATGCGGGTCTTTTTCCCACTGACCAGGTGGGTGATCTCCACCGCGTCCCCCACGGCGTAGATGTCCGGGTCGGAGGTCTGCATCCGGTCGTTGACGGCGATGCTCCCCCGGGCCCCCAGGGTGAGGCCCGCCGCCTTGGCCAGGGCGCTCTCCGGGGTGACCCCCACCGCCAGGATGGCCAGGTCCGCCGGGAGGTCCTCCCCGCCCTCCACCAGGGTGGTGATGGTCTCCCCCGCCTGGCGGAAGCCCGCCACGGCGGCCCCCAGCCGGAGGGTGATCCCCTTCTGCCGCAGGTGGGCGTGGAGGAAGGTGGCCATGTCATAGTCCAGGGGGGCCATCACCTGGGGCTGCCGCTGGACGATGGTCACCTGGACCCCCATCTCCGCCAAATTCTCCGCCAGTTCCAGGCCGATGAAGCCGCCCCCCGCCAGCACGGCGGTGCGGGGCTTCTCCCGCTCCACAAAGGCCCGGATGGCCAGGGTGTCCTCCACGGTGCGGAGGGTAAAAAGGCGCTGGCTGTCCAGCCCCGGAACCTCCGGCCGGGTGGGGTGGGCCCCGGGGGCCAGGAGGAGTTTGTCATACTGCTCGGTGGTGACCGCCCCGGTCTCCAGGTTCTTTACCGTGACGGTCTTGGCCGCCGGGTCGATGGCGGTGGCCTCGTGGCGCACCCGGGCATCGATGCGGAACCGCTCCCAGAACCCCTGGGGGGTCTGGAGGGTGAGCGCCTCCTCATCCTGGATCACCCCGCCGATGTAATAGGGCAGGCCGCAGTTGGCGTAGGAGATGAAGCCGGAGCGCTCCAGCATCACGATCTCCGCCTGCTCGTCCAGCCGGCGGATCCGGGCCGCCGCCGTGGCCCCGCCGGCCACCCCGCCAATGATGACAACTTTCATGCTGTGGTCCCTCCTTCTGTCCGTCCCCGGTAGGTCTGGATGCCGCCGATGTTGGTGACGTGGGCATAGCCCATCCGCCGCAGGGCGGACACCGCCCGCCCGCTGCGGGCCCCGCTGTAGCAGTAGACATACAGGGGGGTGCTCCGGTCCGGCAGCCCCTCCCGGGCCCGGACCACCTGGTCCAGGGGGAGGTTCCGGCTGCCGGGGATGTGCCCCTGGGCATACTCCTCCCGGGTGCGCACGTCCAGCAGGACCCCCTGGGGGTCTGCCTGCCACTGGGCCACGCCGGCGTTGATGTCCGGCCGGCGGAAAAGGTCAAAAATTCCCATACCATAACTCCTTTCCGGGGTGGGGTCTGCTGTGTGTTCTGGGGAGAGTATACCACAGCCCCGGCGGGGAGAACTGTAATCAAGTCCCGTTGGCGGGAAAAAAACGGGGCATCCTCCCCGGCAGACAGAGAAAAGACCACTTCCCCAAACCCGTGGGAAAGTGGTCTTTTGCCCGAGGGGCCTTACCCCTCCGCCGGGCCCAGCAGCAGGGGCTGGAGCTGTTCCCCCCGGAGGGCGGCGGCCACCGTGGCCGGGACCAGGTCCATGTCCGCCACCAGGGAGGTGGGCTTCCCCACCGGGTCATCCTGGCGGAAGGGGACGAAGTAGTAGTGCTTCCGGCACAGCAGCTCCCCGATGTTCCGGGCCGCGCCCCCCAGGCCGTCGTTGGTGGACACCGCCACCACCACCGGCCGGCCGTTGCGCAGGTGGGCCTTGGCCGCCATGGTCACGGCGGTGTCGGCCACGCCGGCGGCCAGCTTGGCCAGGGTGTTTCCGGTGCAGGGAGCGATCACCAGCACATCCAGCAGCTGCCGGGGCCCGATGGGCTCGGCCTCCCGGATGGAGGCCACCGCCCGGCGGCCGCAGATCTCCTCCGCCGCCTGGCGGAAGTCCTCCCCCCGGCCGAAGCGGGTGTCGGTGCTCCCCGTGGTCTCCGAGAGGATGGGGAGGATGTCAGGATAGGCCTGCGCCGTCTCCTCCATGGCCCGGAGGGCCTTGTCTAGGGTACAGAACGATCCGGTGAGGGCGAACCCCACCCGCGGTTGCTCCATCATCTCATACCTCCAATTCCCAAAGGATATGGTACACCGCGTCCCGGATGGCCGCCGCGGCGGTCACCGGGGCGGTGCGTCCGGGCAGGCCCGGGGCCTGAAGGACCCGCAGGCCCCGCTCCTTGGCCGCCGCCTGGTCCACCCCGCCGGGGGCGGAGGCCAGGTCCAGGAGAAAGGCCCCGGGGTTCACCCACCCCAGGCGCCGGCGGTCCAGCACCTGGGCGGGGATGGTGTTCACGATGAGGTCATAGCCCCCCAGTTCCCAGGCCAGCTTCTCCAGCCACATGGTCTCGTGGCCGTAGGCCGCCGCCCAGGCCAGGTCGGCGTACCCCTGGGCGCACACCGTCACCTTCGCCCCCAGGGCGCCCATCCGGTGGGCGGTGAGTTTCCCCACCCGGCCGAAGCCCAGCACCAGCACCCGGGCGCTGTGCAGGGTAAAGGGGAGCTCTTCCATGGCCACCTGCACCGCCCCTTCGGCGGTGGGCACCGCGTTGGCCACCATGCACTCCTCCCGGGCATAGTAATCCAGAAGCCGCAGGCCCCGGGCCTGGGCGGCCTCCTCCGCCTGGGCGCTCACCAGACCGCCGCAGAGGACCTGGCCGGGCTCCAGCCAGTCCAGCAGCTGGGGCAGGGTCACCTCCTCCCGGCTGAGGGGGGTGTGCAGAAGCTCCCCTTGCCGGGTCACCGGCAGGGGGAGGATCACGCAGTGGGCCAGCGCCAGCCCAGGGCCCAGGGGCTCCGCCGCCAGGCCCTCGCCTTCCAGCGCGGCAACGTGGACGGTGTGCCCGTCCTCCCGGAGCAGCCTTGCCAGCGCCCGCTGGCGCAAGTCGCCGCCCACCACCCAGAAATTCCGTTCCTGATCCATCCAGTCTATTGAAATCGCCTCCCTTCGGTTCATCCTATGCCGGGGCCGGGAAAGGGTGCGGGCGGGAGAACAGCACCCCCACCGGTCCGGGAACCGGTGGGGGTGTTTGGGGGGTGTGGGGTTACGGGTTATTCCGCCACGCCCTCACAGAACCGCATCAAGATCGTGGCGATCTGGGCCCGGGTGGCGGTGCCGCCGGGCTGGAGGCTTTCGTCCTCGAAGCCCTGGAGGAGGCCTTCGGCCACCGCCCAGGAGAGGGCCTGGGTGGCGTAATCCTGAATGTCTCCCGCGTCCGGGAAGCCGCTCAGGTCCGCCCGGGCAGATACGTCATAGCCCTTGGCCTGGGCGTAGCGATACAGAATGGTCGCCAGCTGTTCCCGGGTGAGGTCCCCGCTGGGAGCGAACTCCGTTTCGCTGATGCCGTTGACGATGCCCTTCTGGGCCGCCCAGGCGACGGCGTCGGTGTACCACTGTCCAGCGACCACGTCGGTGAAGCCGACGTCACCGGCCACCGCCGGCTCATCCGCCAAACGGTACAGAATGGTCACCACCATGGCCCGGTTGGTGGTGGCGTTGGGGGCAAACTGGCCCTCGCCCACGCCATCCATCAAGCCATTCTCGTAAGCATATTGCACCGCGTCGTGGAACCAATCGCTCTCTGCCACGTCGGTGAAGGGCAACGGCTCCGGCTGGACCTCCACGAAGGTCACGTTCACGCTGACCTGGCCGTTGGGCATGGTGAAG
>DXDK01000057.1 GCA_019115545.1 Candidatus Evtepia faecavium | reverse complement strand
AAGAAGCGCAACTTCCGTCAGCTGTGGATCACCCGCATCAGCGCCGCCTGCAAGATGAACGGCATGAACTACTCCAACTTCATGCACGGCCTGAAGCTGGCCGGCGTGGAGATCAACCGGAAGATGCTGGCGGAGATGGCCGTGAACGACAAGGCCGCCTTCACCGCCCTCACCGAGATGTCCAAGGCCAAGCTGGCCTGAGCCCCGGCGGTTTTTCAAACGTATGAAAGGCCCCCGCACCCAGAATGGGTGCGGGGGCCTTTTTGTCTTGCGGTTTGACTCACTGGATGCTGTAGCGGTTGAAGATGGCCAGCAGCTCCTCGGTGGCGGTGGCGGCCTTTTCCGCCCCGGCCCGGTCCAGGACGATCTTGCCGTGGTCCAGCATCAGCAGCCGGTCGCCGTACTCCACGGCATAGCGGAGGTTGTGGGTGACCATAAGGGCGGTGAGCTGCTTCTCCCGGACCACCTTGCCGGTGAGGACCATGATGGTCTCGGCGGTCTTGGGGTCCAGGGCGGCGGTGTGCTCGTCCAGGATGAGGAACTTCAAGGGGGTCATGGTGGCCATCAGCAGGGCCACTGCCTGGCGCTGGCCCCCGGAGAGGGCGCCCATCTTCACGTCCAGTTTATCCTCCAGCCCCAGGCCCAGGGAGGCCAGCTCGGAACGGTAGAAGTCGATCCGCTTTTTGTTCACCCCGAAGCCCAGGCCGAAGGGCTTGCCCTTGTTGTCCGCCAGGGAGAGGTTCTCCAGCATGGTGAGGTTGGGGCTGGTGCCCAGGGAGGGGTTTTGATACACCCGGCCCATGATGGCGTAGCGCTGGTAGTCCTTCTGTTTGCGGA
Source organism: Candidatus Evtepia faecavium (assembly GCA_019115545.1). GTDB lineage: Bacteria > Bacillota > Clostridia > Oscillospirales > Oscillospiraceae > Evtepia > Evtepia faecavium. Next base: position 2,534 of record DXDK01000057.1, on the reverse strand, counting down.
TGCTCTTCCCGTCCAGAAGCACATCCCCCCCGTCCAGGGGGATGGACCCGCAGAGGATGTTCAGCAGGGAGGTCTTGCCCGAGCCGTTGCTCCCCACGATGGAGACAAACTGCCCGTCGGGCACCGTGAGGTTGAAGTGGTCGAAGAGGGTCATCTCCGTGACGGTGCCGGCATTGTAGATTTTCGTCAGGTCCTGCAGCTCAAGCATGGATGATCTCCTCCCCTCTCCGTCCGGCGATCACCAGCACCACCAGGAAGAGGGCCGCCGTGATAAACTTCAGCATGTTGGCGGGCAGGCCGGCGTTGATGGCGATCTGCACGCAGAACTTGTAGATGATGCTCCCCAGCAGCACCGCCATGGTCCCCTTGGGGGTGGCCAGCACCCGGAGCACCGGCACCTTCCGCAGCCCCTGGGCCGCCTTGGACCGGGTGAAGAACCGGATCAGGGAGATGCCGATGATCACCGTGGCCAGGCCAAAGACCACCTGGCCGATGCCCATGACGGCGGAGTAGCTCCGCTGCTCCTGGCAGACCACCGCCCCGCACAGGGCCACCAGAGCATTGGCGATGACCACGCCCAGGATCTTCATGTTCCCCTTGTTCTGGGCCAGGGTGGTGACCAGGGTCCCATTGTCCCCCGTGGCCCGGAGGAGGAGGCCGGACTTGGTGCGGAAGTACAGGTCCAGCAGCAGCTTAATCACCACCGCCAGCACCAGGGAGAGGATGAGCTTCCGGGTGGTGAGGGACAGGTCCCCAAACAGGGTCATGGTCAGCGGGGAGGTGAAGATGGTGTCCACCGCCCGCTCCACCGTGACGTTGGACCCCGCCAACACCAGGTTGATGGAGGACAAGGCCGTCATGGTGATGATACCGGCCAGCAGGTCCCGCACCTTCAGCTTCACATGGATAAGGCCGGTGCACAGGCCGGCGATGGCCCCGGCGCCGGCGGCGCACAGCAGGGTGACCCAGGGGTTCACCCCCTGGAGGAGCAGAATGGCCGTCACCGCCGCCCCCAGGGGGAAACTGCTGTCCACGGTAAGGTCTGGGAAGTCCAGCACCGAATAGGTAATGTACACGCCGTAGGACAGGAGCGCATAGATCAGCCCCTGGGTCAGCGTGGATACGATCAAGTCTGCCATTGCGGCCAGCCTCCTTTGGGTTTACTTACTGGGTTCAGGCGGTTTCCCCCACCTCTTCGGCGTTCTGGGCCACGTCCTCCGGGAGGGTGAGGCCCATGGCCGCCAGAGCATTGCTGTTGACATAGAGGCCGTAGTTCTCAATGGTCTCATAGGGCAGGTCTTCGCAGGTGGCCTCGCCGGTGAGGATCTGGGCGGCCATCTTGCCGGTCTGGATGCCCAGCTGGACATAGTCCAGGCCGGCGCCGGCCACGCAGCCCAGCTCCATCTGCTCAATCTCGGAGCCGTAGACGGGAATGCCTGCCTCGTTGGTCTTTTCCAGGATGGAACCCAGCACGCCCACCACGTTGTTGTCGGTGAGGTTGGACAGGCAGTCCACCCCCTGGCTGATGAGGGTGTCCACCGCCTGGGTCACCTCGGACTGGGCGGTGACGCCGATGGCCTCGATGGTGAAGCCGTAGTCGGCGGCCAGGTCCTCATAGACCCCGATGGAGTAGACGGAGTTGGCCTCGCTGGTGGTGTAGACGATGCCGATGGTGTCCGCCTCAGGCTGGATGGCCCGGATGAGCTCCAGCTGCCCCTGGACAGGGAGCACGTCAGAGGTGCCGGTGATGTTGCCGGAATCCAGCTTGGCCCCCACGGGGTCGGTGATGGCGGTGAAGACCACGGGGATGTCCTTGTCCTCTGCCGCAGCGTAGCAGGCAGTGGCGGCGGGGGTGGCGATGCCCACCATCAGGGCTGCGTCCTCGGCGGAGAAGGCCTGGGCAATCTGAATGGCCATATTGTCGTCAAAACTGGCGTTCTGGTAGTCGATGGTGTAGTCCGTGCCCTCCACCAGGCCGGCCTCTTCCAGGCCCTGGAGGAAGCCCTCCCGGCAGTTGTCCAGGGAGCCGTGCTGGCCGTACTGGCAGATACCGATGACGGGCACCTCGCCGCTGGCAGCGTCACCGCCGCAGGCGGCCAGGGACAGGACCATGGTCAGGGACAGGGCTCCGCAGAGCAGTTTTTTCAGGGTTTTCATGTTACGGTTCTCCTTTTGATTTGATTTCGATGGTGGTGTGGGTCTCTTTGTCAAATCATGGGGCAACAAAAAAAGCCCTGCTCCACATGCCGAAGTGTTTCGGCCACATGGGACAAGACTGAATCCTGCGGTACCACCCAAATTGACGCATTGCGCCCGCTTCTTTCACATACCATCATATGTGCCGCCCGGATAACGGGTGCGGTCCCCGTCGGCCACTACTGCCCGCCGCAGGGATGTGCGCCAGGGTTCGCTCCGCCCTCGTAAGTCCATTCGCCTTTCGCCGTCTCGCTGTGCTTCCACCGGCCACAGCTCGCTGAAGAGGGAAACGAAAGGGTACTCTTCTTACTCATCGGTTTGCTGTTTGAATCTGTTTC
>DXDK01000056.1 GCA_019115545.1 Candidatus Evtepia faecavium | reverse complement strand
CCCTCCACCACCCGGAGCCCCCCGCCCCGGCCCAGAAGGCCCCGGAGAAGGCCTCCTTTTTCCAGCGACTGCGCGCCCTCTTCGGGGGGAGCTGACCATATCCTTTTCCTGTTTCCAGTTTCCCAACGGGGAGGCAAAGACCGGCGAGAGCCGGTCTTTGTCTTTCTGTGGGTCGGCGTCGGGACGCCGTACCGCGCAGGATCAACCCTGCCACGTGGGGCCGGGGGCCCACCCCCGGTAGAACGTACCCTACGGGTGGTCAGGGCTTTTACCGCCCTCGGGGCGCAGCGCCCCGGGGGGATGCCTGCCGGCGGCCTCCATTTCTCCTGTGAGAAATGGAGGAAAGAACACCAGAGGGGAGAGTTTCTCCCCTCTGGACTCCCCGCTCTAGAGGGGAATACCCTGTAGGTTTTCATTCTTATAGTTTCACTGGCCTGCGGCCCTGTATCCCCCGTGGGAAGGGGCCCGCCCCCCGGCTGGGCGGGCTGGGAGGTGTGGGTTGGTGGACGGAGGGAAAGGGCCGGAAAAAATCCAGTCTGAAAAAGCTCAAAAAAGAAAGTCCCCAAATCAGGGCCCGTACATGGGTCACGATAAAACCCACGACCGCTTCGCTGTGTCTCTATCCCAAAAGATGGAGCGAGCCCCAGCGAGCGGTTTTGAAAATTCCGGGTGCAGGGCGGAGCCCTGCGATTCTTTCCCCCTGCTTTCTTATAAAGAAAGCAGGGCCCCCGCCAGGCAGGCGGGCAACGGGGCGCTGCGCCCCGAGGCTGGTAAAAGCCTGGACCACCTGTAGGGTACGTACTACCGGAGGCTCGGGCCCCCGGCCTTCAGGGCATGAAAAACCCCTCCCCGCGGCGCTGCCGCGGAGAGGGGTTCGTTTCTTACACGCTGTGAGGGGAGAGGGATTAGTTGTACTTGTAGAAGCCCTCGCCGGTCTTCTGGCCCAGCAGGCCAGCGCGGACCATCTTCTTCATGGTCAGAGCGGGACGATACTTGGAGTCGCCGGTCTCGGTGAAGATGGTCTCCATGATGGCCAGGCAGATGTCCAGACCAACCAGGTCGGCCAGAGCCAGGGGGCCCATCTTGTGGTTGGCACCGTACATCATAGCGGTGTCGATGTCCTCCTTGGAGGCGATGCCGTTCTCCAGAACGATGATGGCCTCGTTGATCATGGGGAACAGGATGCGGTTGACCACGAAGCCGGGAGCCTCGCCAACCTCAACGGGGTTCTTGCCGATCTCCTTGGCGCAGGCATAGACGGCCTGGAAGGTCTCGTCGTTGGTACGGGCGCCGCGGATGACCTCCACCAGCTTCATGGCGGGGGCGGGGTTGAAGAAGTGCATGCCCAGGACCTTCTCAGGACGCTTGGTGGCAGCAGCAATGGCGGTGATGGAGATGGAGGAGGTGTTGGAAGCCAGGATGGTCTCGGGCTTGCAGATGGTGTCCAGCTCCTTGAAGATGTCCTTCTTCACGTCCAGGACCTCGATGGCGGCCTCAACGACCAGGTCGCAGTCCTTGGCGTCGGCCAGCTCCAGGGTGTAGGAGACGTGGCTGAGCATCTCGTTCTTCTGGTCCTCGGTGATCTTGCCCTTGGCGACCTTCTTCTCCAGGTTCTTCTTCAGGACGCCCTCGCCGCGCTGAATGAAAGCATCGGCGATGTCGCGGACGATAACGGTCTTGCCAGCCTCAGCGAAAACCTGGGCAATGCCCATGCCCATGGTGCCGGCGCCCAGGACCATAATCTTGTTAATAGCCATTGTGGTATTCCTCCAATTTAGTATCTATAAAAATTTTTTTGAAAACGAAGTTAAGACCTCACGCAGCTTGAAAAACGTGGCTTGCCACGGTTTTCATCAGGCGTTCTTGAAGTGCTTTTCCTTTCTCTTCTCCAGGAAAGCCTGCATGCCCTCTTTCTGGTCCTCGGTGCCGAAGCAGGTGGCGAAGGCCAGGGCCTCGTAGCTGACGGCGGTGGAGATGTCGCAGTCCATGCCGCGGCGGATGGCCAGCTTGGAAGCGCGGATGGCCTTCTGGGCGTTCTTGCAGATCTTCTCAGCCAGCTTCATGGTCTCGTCCATCAGCTGATCGGCGGGGACCACGTGGTTGACCATGCCGATCTCCAGGGCGCGCTGGGCGTCGATGGTGTCGGCGGTGTAGATCAGCTCCATGGCGGGGCCGGTGCCCACGATACGGGCCATGCGCTGGGTGCCGCCGAAGCCGGGGATGATGCCCAGGCCCACTTCGGGCTGGCCGAACTTGGCCTTCTCGGAAGCGATGCGGATGTCGCAGGCCAGGGCCATCTCGCAGCCGCCGCCCAGGGCGAAGCCGTTGACCGCGGCGATGGTGGGCTTCTCCATCAGGTCCACCCGCAGCAGGATGCGGTTGCCCAGCTCACTGAAGGCCAGGCCCTCAGCCACGTTCATGGGAGCCATCTCGCCGATGTCAGCGCCGGCGATGAAGGCGCGGCCAGCGCCGGTGATGACGACCACGTAGACGTCGTTGTCGTGCTCCACGTCGTCCAGAGCAGCTTCAAACTCGGCAAAGACGGCCTTATTCAGGGCGTTCAGAGCCTCGGGGCGGTTCATGGTGATGACCGCGATGTTGTTCTTTTTGGTGACCTCAACAAGTGCCATAGGGATTTCCTCCTATTCATTGGTCATACAGAGAGGATACCTCTGTACCGTAAAACTTCACAAGATAGTATACTTGATTTTCCCCCCAGGGACAAGGCAAACCTCTTCTCAGTTTTGCCGAAAAAACCGGGGGAAATCGCCGCTTTTCGGGGAAAATGACAATGGGTCAACCTGCCGTGCACAAGGCGATGCATCTGACCAAAATCTGGGAGAAAATTTGCAGGAAGCCCTGCGCGTCCCTTCAGACCCGGCCCCGGGGAGGCATGGTTTTTCCCCCCGGCGCATACCATGGTGCCGACGGGAGGTGAGCGGGTGCGCGGTGTGGCGTTGCTGACCCTGACGGGGGTCTTGTCCCAGGGGGTGGGGTTTGGGTATCGGGTCCTGCTGACCCGGCTGGCCGGGGCGGAGATCCTGGGCCTCTACCAACTCATCCTGCCGGTGTATGCCGTGCTGCTCTCCCTCACCTCCGCGGGGCTCACCACGGGGGTGAGCAATCTCTCCGCCTGGTACCAGGCCCTGGGGAACCGGCGGGCCATTTACCAGGTCCGGGGCCAGGCGGTGGGGCTCTTCCTGCTGCTGGCCCTGGTGCCCTGCGGATTGCTGCTGCTCTTCTCCGACGGGGTGTCGGTGTATCTCCTGGGGGACGCCCGCACCCGGCTGGGGCTGCTGCTCCTGGTCCCCTGCCTGGTGCTCACCGGGGTGGAGAACTTACAGAAACATTATTTCTATGGCACCGGCCGGGTCCTCCCGGCGGCGGTGACCGAGCTTTTAGAGCAGATCCTCCGCTCGGTGCTGGTGCTGGCCCTGGTGTGGGCCTCCACCCCCGCCACCCCGGAGGAGGCGGTGGGGGCCATCGTCCTGGGCATGGCCCTGTGCGAGGTGGCCTCCGCCCTCACCCAGACGGTGCTCTTCCGCCTGGACCTGGGCCCCAGGGAGAAGCTGCCGGGCCAGGCCCTCCCCGGGAGAGTCCTCCGCCGGAAGCTGGGGCGGATCGCCCTCCCCCTGGGCCTGGCCGCCCTGCTGGGGAACCTAATCTCCTCGGCCAACGCCGTCCTCCTCCCCCGGCTGCTGGTGCTGGGGGGCATGGACCAGAGCCAGGCGGTGTCCACCTACGGGGTGACCTTTGGGATGACCCTCCCCCTGCTCCTGCTGCCCACGGCCTTCCTCAGCGCCCTGGGGCTGGTGCTCACCCCCAAGCTGGCCCAGTGTTCCGCCCTGGGCCAGGGGGCGGAGATCCGCCGGCTGATCCGCCGGTGGGTGGGCCTGGCCAACCGGATCCTCATCCCCGCCCTGGCCCTGCTGGCGGTGCTGGGCCCCGCCCTGGGCCGGGCCCTCTATGGGGACCCCCGAGTGGGGGACCACCTCCCTCTGCTGGCGTTGGGGGTTCTCTTCTCCTGCTGGCAGGCCCTGGGGGCCTGCGCCCTCAACGGGGTGGACCGCCAGGGGACCTCGGCGGCCATCGCCCTGGTGAGCGACGGGGTGCAGCTGGTCCTCACCTGCTGCACCGTGGTCCCCTTTGGGATGGGGGGCTACGCGGTGAGCTTTACCATCGCCTCCCTGCTGGGGGCGGTGCTCAGCTGGCGGGGGGTGGCCCGGGCCACGGGGCTGGGGCTGCCGGTGTTCCTCTGGTTCACCGCCCCCACCCTGGCCGCCTGCCTGGCCGCCGCCTGCGGGGACTTGATGGAGACCGTCCTCCGCCGGGCGGCCTTTGGGGAGCTCCCCGCCGCCCTGGGGGCCCTGGGCTTCGGGCTGCTGCTGTATGTGGCGGCCCTGCAGGCCCAGGGGGTCCTGCCCCTGGGACCGCCGGAGGAATAGGGGAGGGAACTGCCGGTGCGGGAGAGGGTGCGCACCGGCAGCCACAGCGACCGGTTCTCCTGAAATGCGGCCCGGGCCCGCCGGAGGAACTCCGACGGGCCCGGTTTCGTCCCTTGCGCGGGGCGGGAAAATCCGGTACAATATCTCCAGACCAACGCCCCCAGGAGGGATGCCCCATGACCCACGAAGACTATATGCGCCTTGCCATAGACCTGGCCCGGGAGGCCGCCGCCGCCGGGGAGGTCCCCGTGGGCTGCGTCATTGTGGACCGGGACGGCCAGGTCATCGGCCGGGGCCGCAACCGGCGGGAGGAGGAGAAAAACCCCCTGGCCCACGCCGAGCTGGACGCCATCGCCGACGCCTGCCGGCGGTACGGGGACTGGCGGCTGAAGGGGGCCCGGCTGTACGTCACCCTGGAGCCCTGCCCCATGTGCGCCGGGGGGATCATCTCCGCCCGGATCCCGGAGATCTATTACGGCGCCAAGGACGCCGGCTTCGGGGCCTGCGGGTCCATCCTGAACCTCTTCGAGGAGGACTTCCGCCACCACCCCAAGATCGTGGGGCACATCCTGGAGGAGGAGTGCGCCGGGCTGCTGCGGGGGTTCTTTGCCCAGGTGCGGGAAAATGAGAGGGAAACTTAAAGGAATTGTAACATTTGCGGTCTTTTTTTGTAACATGTCCTTGGTAAGATATTCTTGCAAGAGTCAAGAAAGCTTCTTTTCATTTTTAACCTTCGGGAAAACGGGGGCCAGCGAGTGGTTTGCGCGGGCCCTTTTTTCCTGCCCTTTTTTAAGGGCCCAGGGAGAGGGCCAGCCGCAGCCCGCCCTGGCCCAGGCAGGCGAGAAGGACGGGGAAAAACCAGAGGGGAACAGGATGGCGCATGGGGGACCTCCTTGCAACAGGATGAAATATCACAGGCCTCCCTATAATAGGATAAGAAATGTCTCAAGTCAAGGGAAACGTAGGATAAAATATCCTAATTCCAGGCGGAGCATGGCATATAATATCCCAAAAGAAGGAGGGAAGTGCCATGTACGAGGAGTTCTTTTCCCGCCGCCTGGCCCAGCTGCGGGCCCAAAAGGGGGTCTCCGCCCGGGAGATGAGCCTGGCCATCGGGCAGAACAGCAGCTACATCAACCGCATCGAGAACCAGCGGGCCTTTCCCTCCATGCAGGGGTTCTTCTACATCTGCGAGTACCTGGGGGTCACCCCGGGGGCCTTCTTCGCCGCCTCCGACCCGGCAGGGGAGGGCCTGGGCCAGAAGCTCTCCCGCCTCACCCCCCAGCGCCGGGCCCTGGTGGAGGCGCTGGTGGACCAGCTCCTCACCCCGCCATGACCAGAGAAAAACACACCCCCGGCCCGCCGCCAGTGCGGCGGGCCGGGGGTGCGCTGTGGTTTGGGGTCATTCCAGGATGGTGATCCCGTCCACGATGTATCGGAAGGTGGGGGCAGAGGAGGTCTGGTTCTCCGTGTAGAAGGCGCCCTCCCCCAGGGAGAGGACTTCCCCCTCCCCGTTGACCCCGTGGAGGGGCCCGGCAAAGACCTGAAGGCTCCCGTCGGCCAGGCCCTCGGCGGCGGTCTGGATGGCCTGGGCGGTGCCCGGGGCGGCGGCCTGCCCCAGGTCAGAGAGGACACAGGCCCCCTCGGCATAGCTGCCGCACCAGTCCTGGGGGATCTCCTCCCCCTGGAAGAGGCAGGACAGGGCGTAGGTGTCGTACACCGACCAGTCCACCCGCAGGGAGACCAGGGCGGCGTCGGGAGCCACGGCGGCCATGTCCTGGTTGTACCCCACCACGGCCACGCCGTTGGCCTGGGCGGCCTCCGCCACGGCGGAGGTGTCGGTGTAGTGGGAGAGGACGTCGCAGCCCAGGTCGATGAGGCCCTGGGCCAGGGCGGCTTCCTGGCCGGCGTCGTTCCAGGTGTTGGCGTAGCGGACCACCATGGTCACGTCGGGGTTGGCGTGCTTGGCCCCCAGGTAATAGGCGGTGTAGGCCGAGATCACCTGGGCCGTGGGCCGGGCGGCCACATAGCCCAGGAGGTTGGTGGCCGTCGTTTCCCCGGCGGCGATGCCCGCCAGGTAGCTGGCCTCGTACAGCCGGGCGTAGGCGTCGTGGGTGTTGTCCAGATCGTCCTGGGCACCCAGGGTGCCCACGGCCTGACAGACCTGGAGGTTCGGGTGGTCCCCGGCGGCCTCTGTCAGGTAGAGCTCGTGCCCCTGGGAGGCGGAGAAGAGGATCTGGCAGCCGGCGTCCACCAGCTCCCGGATGGTGTCCCGGCAGGTCTCGTCCTCCGGCACCCCGGTGCGGACCAGGACCTGGGTGTCGTAGTCGATGCCCAGGGTGCGGCAGGCGTCCTGGAGGCCCTGGATGTGGTTTTGGTCATAGGCGTTCTCCCCGTCCCCCTGGAGGAGCAGGCCGATGCGCACCGTCTCCGGGGTGGGGGTGGGGTTTTCCGCCCCCTGGTCCTGGCCGCAGGCAGCCAGGGAGAGGGCCAGCAGCGCGGCCAGCAGGGCCGCGGCAAGTTGTCGATGCATGGGTGGATGCCTCCTTTCGGTGGGGGCCCCGGCGTGGGGCCTGGCCGGCATCGGTACGGGGTACCGATGAGGTGCAAACCTGCGGGGTGGGGCCCGGGGGGCCGGCCGTCATCGGCAGGTGGTCCCGTTAGGACCATCGCAGGTTATAACCTGCGGCGTGGTCCCCCGCCCCTATCCGGGGCGGGGATCCAGGCTTTCTCTAGAGAAAGCCCGGACGCAAAGAGTCGCAGGGGGTTCCCCCCTGCACCCCCTGGAATCAAACCGCTCGCTGGGGCTCGCTCCATCTTTTGGGATAGAGACGCGGCAGAACGATAGAGGGTCTTTTTCGTGCCCCATGTACGGGCCCTGATTTGGAAACTTTCTTTGGGGAAAAATAATTTTGCTGGATTTTCCTGGCCCTCTCCCTCCGTCTACTGACCTACGCCTCCCAGCCCGCCCAGCTGGGGGGCGGGCCCCTTCCCACGGTGGATACAGGGCCGCAGGCCAGTGACGAAACAAGAACGAAAACCTACAGGGTATTCCCCACTAGAGTGGGGAGTCCAGAGGGGAGAACCTCTCCCCTCTGGTGTTCTTTCCTCCATTTCTCACAGGAGAAATGGAGGCCGCCGGCAGGCATCCCCCC
>DXDK01000010.1 GCA_019115545.1 Candidatus Evtepia faecavium | reverse complement strand
CCCAGGCTGAGGATGAAGGGGTAGCACATGTCGTTGTGGGCATACCGCAGGCCGGCGTCCTCGATGCCCCGGCGCTGGTCCAGCACCACCGGGAAGAATTCCCGGCTGTGGAAGGCGTACTGGAGCAGGGGGAAGTGGTCGTCCAGCATGGCGGGCAGGAACAGGATCCGCTGCCCCGCCGCCGGCTGTTCCGGGATGGGATACACGCTGTGCCTCCTCTCTGTAAACATCCCCCGTCCCGGGCGGGCCGGGGCGGGGGATGGGTTGGGTTATTCCTTGGGCCGGCTCCCGTCCCCGAAGGGTTCCGGGGGATCGGAGGGCGCCGGGCCGGCCGGCGGGGCCTCGGGAGATGCGTCCTCCCCAGGGTGTGCGGGTTCCGGAGGGGTGGTCTCCCCCGCCGGGGCGGGGTCTGCCGGCGTCTCCGCCGGAGGGGCGGCCGGGGGCTGGGGGCCGTCGGTGAGGTAGGGGGAGTCCGCCGTGGCGGGGTCCCGGCCCTCGATGATGGCCACCATCTCGGCCCCGGTGATGGTCTCTTTCTCCAGGAGGTAGGCCACCACTTTGTCCATGTCCTCCCGGTTGTCCCGGATGATGCCCACTGCCTGCTGGTAGCAGGTGTCCAGCAGGGCCTTCACCGCCTGGTCCATCCGGGCGGCGGTGTCCTGGGCGCAGTCCATGCCGTACCCCCCGTCCAGGAACTGGCTGCGGCGGGAGGCCAGGGCCATCATGCCGAACTCTTCGCTCATGCCGAACATGGCCACCATGTTCCGGGCCACGGAGGTGGCGTCCTGGATGTCCTGGGCCGCGCCGTTGGTCATGGTGTTCAGCACCACTTCCTCGGCGGCCCGGCCACCCATGGACACGGCGATGCGGGCCATCAGCTCGTCCTTGGTGCGCAGCTCGGTCTTGTCCTCCTCGGGCATCAGCAGGGTATACCCCAACGAGCCCTGGGTGTGGGGGACGATGGTGATCTTCTGCACCGGCTCGGTGTTCTTCTGCTTGTAGGCCACCATGGCGTGGCCCACCTCGTGATAGGCCACCAGCTTCTTCTCAAACTCGGTGAGCACGCTGCCCTTTTTCTCCGTGCCGGCGATGACCAGCTCGAAGGCGGCCAGCAGGTCCTCCTGCTTCACCGCCCGGCGGCCCAGGCGCACGGCCCGGAGGGCGGCCTCGTTCACCAGGTTGGCCAGGTCGGCCCCCACGCAGCCGGCGGTGGCCAGGGCGACCTTTTTCAGATCCACGTCCTCGGCCAGGCGGATGCGCCGGGTGTGGACCTGCAGCGTGGCCAGCCGGCCGGCCAGGTTGGGCCGGTCGATGGTGATCCGCCGGTCGAAGCGCCCCGGGCGCAGCAGGGCCTGGTCCAGCACCTCCGGCCGGTTGGTGGCCGCCAGGAGGATGACGCCCTTGGTGGGGTCGAACCCGTCCATCTCCGCCAGGAGCTGGTTGAGGGTCTGCTCCCGCTCGTCGTTGCCCCCCATGCGGTTGTCCCGGGACTTGCCGATGGTGTCGATCTCGTCGATGAACACGATGCAGGGGGCCACCTTGTTGGCCTCCTTAAACAGGTCCCGGACCCGGGAGGCGCCCACGCCCACGAACATCTCCACAAAGTCCGAACCGGAGATGGAGAAGAAGGGCACGTTGGCCTCCCCGGCCACGGCCTTGGCCAGCAGGGTCTTGCCGGTGCCCGGGGGGCCCACCAGCAGGGCCCCCTTGGGGAGCTTGGCGCCGATTTCCGTATACTTGCCGGGGTTGTGGAGGAAGTCGATGATCTCCTCCAGGGACTCCTTGGCCTCGTCCTGGCCGGCCACGTCGGCGAAGGTGACGCCGGTGGATTTCTCCATGTAGACCTTGGCGTTGGACTTGCCTACGCCCCCCAGGCCTCCCATGCCGCCCCCCAGGCGGCGCATGAGAAAGACCAGCAGGGCCACCATGAGGATCATGGGGACCACGTAGCTCAGCAGCAGGGTGACCAGGTAGGAGGACTCCTCCTCCATGGGGGAGTAGTAGGTGACCCCGTGGGCCTCCAGCTGGTCCTCCAGGTCCACGTCACCCAGGGGGGTCTCCAGGGGGGCGGTGACGTAGCGGGTGGCCCCCCCTTGCTCCATCTGCTGGGCCAGCACCTTGGCCAGGTCCTGGCTGCCCTCCTCCTGGGTGCTCCCCCCCATGCCGGCGGGGAGGTCCTCTTTCAGGTAAAAGGTGATCTTGTTCAGGGTGAGCTCCGCGGTGGCCACCTTGTCCTGGTTCACCATGTCGATGAACTCGGAGTAGGGGACCTCCCGGGTGCCGGCGTTGGCGATCTGGGTGGCCAGGAAGTTAAAAAAGATCACCAAAATCAGGGCCCAGAGAATGGCCCCGATGAAAAACCCCCGCCGCCGGGGGCCGCCGCCCTTTCCCTTGTTGTCGTGGTTGGAATTCAACGGTATGGATCCCTCCATTCCGGGGGAACGCGCCCCCTGTGCGGATGTCTATGGCTGCGGCGGGGCTGCCCCCGCCGGCGCGGCTGTCTTGCCCCGGGGAAGTCCCCGGTTGGTTGCCATCATGGTACCATATTTCCCCATGCAATGCAAGGAACGCCCTGTGACTTTGGTGTTAAGAAATTATGAAATCCGGAAAAATCCCCCCGCCCCGGGCCAAAAATTCCCGGGGGAAGGGGCTTTCTCTTCCCCGGGATCCATGGTATAATACATAAAATGTGCAGATTTTCTGCCCGTTTCCCCTGTAATTTCTTCCTGCGGTTTTGGGCCCGGCAGCCGCCGCGGCCCAGGCCGGGATTGGAGTCTTCATGAAAGAAACATACCCCCGCCCCCGTCCGAAGCGGCCCCAGGACGGCGCCAGCGCCGACGGGATCATCGAAGGCCGCAACGCCGTGGCCGAGGCCCTGCGGGCCGGCACCCCCATCGACAAGGTCTTCGTCCTCAAGGGCGAGGTGGACCTCCCCCTGCGCCAGCTGGCCAACCAGGCCCGGCAGCAGGGGGCCGTGCTGGCGGAGGTGGACCGCCACAAGCTGGACGCCATGAGCCGCACCCACGCCCACCAGGGCATCGTGGCCGTGGCCGCCGTGCGGGAATACGCCTCGGTGGAGGACCTCCTCCAGGCCGCCCGGGACAGGGGGGAGCCCCCCCTCCTGGTGGTCTGCGACGAGCTCTCCGACCCCCACAACCTGGGGGCGGTGATCCGCACCGCCGAGTGCGCCGGGGCCCACGGGGTCATCATCCCCAAGCGGCGCTCCGCCGGCCTCACCGCCGTGGTGGCCAAGACCTCCGCCGGGGCGGTGTCCCACCTCCCCGTGGCCCGGGTGGCCAACCTGCCCTCCCTGCTCAAGCAGCTGAAGAAGGAGGGCATCTGGGTCTTTGGGGCCGACGCCGCCGGCACCGTCCCCCTCTATGAGGCCGACCTGAAAGGCCCCGCCGCCATCGTCATCGGTTCCGAGGGCAGCGGCATGAGCCGCCTGGTGGCCGAGACCTGCGACGTGCTGGTCCGCATCCCCATGAAGGGGAAGCTCAACTCCCTCAACGCCAGCGCCGCCGCCGCCATCCTCCTCTACGAGGCGGTGCGGCAGCGGCTGTAAATCCCCCCAATCTCCGGGCCCCCTGCCCCAAGGAGGTTTTGATGCCATGGCAGACGATAAGAATCCCTTCAGCTTAGAGGACATCCTCTGGGAATACGCCGACTACACCCCCCCGGCTGCCCAGCCCAAGAAACCGGAGGCCCCCCTGCCCCCGGAGGTCCCCCAGCAGCCCACCGTGCCCCCGGTGTCCCCGGGGATCACCTCCCCCCAGCCGGTAACCCCCCGGCCGGCGGCCCAGCCGGCGGCACCCCAGCAGACACCCCCGGCCAACAAGCCCACGGCGCCTCAGCCCACGCCACCGGCCAACAAGCCCACGGCGCCCCAACCCACGCCCCCGGCCAACCG